>NZ_JAKKRH010000017.1:0-107535 GCF_025654465.1 Shewanella sp. SM101 | reverse complement strand
TGTAATCGGCAAGGTGATTACGTACAGTGCTTTCATGAATGCGTAATGCTTGAGAAATCATTGCCGGGGTCCAGCCTTCGGATGCAAGCAGTACTGCTTTGATGCGGTCACGAATACGCCCGTCACGCGTTTGAGCATGCTGGGTCTCTAGGACTTGTTTTTGTTCAGGAGTAAGGAGTAGTTTCATAATCGTTAGCTTGATCCTCATTTCACTGAAAATCAAGCATCTTCATTGATCACGGGTATATACAGCCTAATTTTCAGCGTCAAGTGACCCTTACTCAGTTTGAACCCTCGCTCGCCCCGCAAAATATCGGTGAACGAATTAGTCGAGCGTCTTGCAAACCACACGCAGAATACGAGTAAACGTTTGGTGCAACATCCACTACTCGATGATATAGACCAAGCACTAGCGGCAATTGTGCGTGTAGTCGCGAGGAACACCATAGAACTCAGTTAATACAATCAGATAGGCGTGCTAAACAAACAACGCCCCCCACGATGCCCTAGTGATTATCGGGCTAACGGCTAACCCTAATCTTGAGTCAGAGCTTGAGGTATTAGTAATAGCCACTGGCATTACAACAAAACCCATAGAAAATCAGGCATCTATAGCGTCACAAATTGATGATAAGTACATTTAAGCGACAACAGCATTAACTCGACTGATGAATTCCTTTATGCATCTCTTTATGCAAGAAGACTACGTCCTTATCGATAATTTCTAATCGCCAGCCATAGTGCTGGGCGAGCCATTCAAAGGTCGCTTCGGCGTAAAAATTGATATGGGTAGGGTCATTTTTATAGTGCCAACTGGCAAATGCGGTTTGATTTTGTACCCGCTTGGTCATCACAGCCAAAATGCCGTTAGGTTTTAATAGCTTATTTAGCTGCTCAAGCAGAGCGTTAGCATCACTCACATGCTCTATGACTTCGGTTAAGGTAATAAAGTCGTATTGGCGGACTAAGGTTTCTGGGTTATTGGCGTAATAAAGGTCGTAATTATCTATCTGATAACCGCGCGCCTTTGCCATTAGACTCAATGCCTTACCTTCTCCGCAGCCAAAATCGAGCCCTTGGGCCGAAGTGCTAACACGGCTAAGTAGTGGCTCAAGTGTGCGATTTAAAAATGTTTGATAGCCGAGATCATCGGCATGGTTCTCGTGCTTATCGTACTCGGCTTTTTCTGCCTCGGCCGAAAGATAAAACTCAGAAGGCACGCTCACCAGTTGGCAGGTTTGGCATTGCTGGTAGCTACGCTTCCTATCTTGATGATAAGCGAGTAATTCAACGCCATGACATAAGGGGCAGATATTCAACAACAATTCCTAGGGATAGTAAGGTGCATAGTAATGAGAATAGTCGTAATGCCCACAAATAATGCTAGCACTGACTAGCTGAAATCGACTGTGTCGATGGCCTGATTAAGGTTTAGGGATTTTACGCTCTTTTGCGGCGGCTTCTTTTGCTTCCCGTAAATATTTTTGCTCGCGACTTTCTCTTTCGTCGAACTGTTTTTGTGCCTTAAGTTTTTGCTGCGCTTCCCAATCGTTGGTTTGAGATTGTTGCTTAATTTTATCTTCCCGCTCTGCCGTCTCTTTAGTGGCTTGACGGGCCTTTTCTAATTGAGCCTGTTCTAATCGCTGTGAGTCGATGCGAGCCTTATCGGCTTTTTGCTCTAGGGTCAATCTAGGCTTTGGCGCCTCGGCGGCATTCGCTAACGCGAGATGAAAACTAAAGATGAGGACTAGCGATATTAATATTTTAGAGATTAACACTTTAAATAAATACGCCATTCCATGTCTCCTTGTATTCGATAATTGAATGAATCAATGATAAAAGCCAATTCACGCAAGATGTGCAAAACATAGCATAAAATCTGCCTAAGCTTGAAATATGCAGCAGGTGTTCTTAAAAAATATGCTTGAATACAAGTCTTAAACTACACTTTTTAAATTTCTATTTGAGTGAAACAACAATTAGGTTTATTTTTAACCCCATTGGAATGATGTACTATTGGGCAACTTCGTGTTCAACGAAGACCTAAAAATGGGATGTGACTATTTTGCGTCACAAGGGAGTATCCTGAATGATCAGATGGCAACACTTACTTAAGAAACTCAGTACAGATGATCCTGTACTGCAAGAAAAGCTGTCTCTCTGGCAAGCACATCCCCATAAAACCCCCTTAGCCTTAATTCAAGGCTTTAGCTTTATTAGTGCCAACCAAGCCACCCTCAGTTATTTTGAGACTGAATACGATGCTTTTGTGAATGCGACTCCCTATGATTTTTCTCCGAGGATCCAATCTTCAGGCCGCAATAGTGTTGAATTTGCACGGGAAATGATCCTCGAAGCCATTGCAGGCAATAATGTTGAATTCAACTGGCTGCACATGAGCCAACAAGGCAATGAACTGCCGACTCGAATTAATCTCTATCGCTGTTATCTGCAACAACAGCCCGTGGTACTCGTTGAATTACAAGCTCTTAATCGCCGCAATCAAATGCGCGAAACGATTTCTGATGGTTTTGCTCATATTCCCAAAGAAATTTTGTCGACCACGCTCGAAGAAAGTGCCGAAGCTGTGTATATCACTGACACTGATAATCAAATTTTGGCTGTCAATAAAGCCATGTGTCGTATTTGCGGCTATAGCGCTGAGCAGCTCATCAGTAAAACCCCTGAATTTTTAGAAGTAAGAACCCATAATATGGGGGAAGAAACCGAATGCCAAATCGCCTTGAAACAAAGGGGATTTTGGCAGGGCGAAACATGGAAAAGACGTTCAGATGGCAGTAACTTTCCTGCTTGGCAGAGCAGTCGTAAAATCGTCACTGAAGATAATGCTCATTATAATGTGAATATTTTCAGTGATATTAGTACTAAAAAACTATTAGAAACCCAGCTAACAACTCGGGCTATGTACGATACCTTGACTGGATTACCTAATCGGTTCCATCTCAAACAGATCCTCAATAGTGCCCTCGAAAAACTTAAAACTGATCCCCTCGCACTGGGGGCGTTGATGTTTTTAGATCTCAATGGTTTCAAGAATATCAACGACAGCTTCGGTCACTCCATGGGCGATAGAGTATTACAACTCGTCGCCGCCAGACTCGAAGCAGGTTGTATCGAAAAGGCCGACATAGCCCGTATGGGCGGAGATGAGTTTACCTTAGTGCTGCAAGACTGTAGCTGCAAAGATGAAATCCAACTGTTTGCAGAACAGATTCTCAGCTTATTTGAGAGCCCCTTTGAAATTGAAGGCCAAAAGTTCTTCCTCGGCACCAGCATAGGCATCGCGCTATTTCCTACCCACAGTAACCAAGCGGGACAGCTGATTAGTCTTGCCGATACTGCCATGTATTGCGCTAAAAAGAGCTTACCGCATCTCGTGTTTTACGATAAGGAGATGAGCCTAGCAGCCGAGTTAAAATTACAGTTAATCAATAACCTAAGACATGCGCATAGCCTAAAACAATTCACTCTCGCTTATCAAACCATAGTCGATTTACACACAAATCAAACTATTGCTGCCGAAGCCCTGCTCCGCTGGCAGAAGTCACCGACAGAATATTATGAAGCTGCCGACTTTGTGCCATTGCTTGAGGAAACAGGATTAATTGTCAGCATTGGCCAATGGGTATTAGAACAGGCCTGTGTACAAGCGGCCCTCTGGCGAGCACATTATCAACCCGACTTTAGAATTTCAGTCAATGTGTCACCACTGCAATTAGAACACTTAGATTTTATCGACCAAGTGATAAATGCCTTAGAAATTGCGAAGTTACCTGCTGAAGCACTGATTTTAGAAATTACCGAATCGGCATTGTTACGACAACCGGAGCAAGCACGACTCACACTCAATCGTATCAAAGCGTTAGGTGTCAGTATTGCCATCGATGATTTTGGGACTGGGTTATCGTCACTCAGTCGCTTAGGGACTTTGCCAATAGACAGCGTCAAAATTGATGCCGAGTTTGCCTTGCGCTTAAACGAAGTCTCAGGACAAAAGCTCTGCAATGCTATAGTGCAACTCGCACAAGCACTCGACATTCACTTCGTCGCAGAAGGTATTGAAACTCAACAACAAAAAGACATAATGACAGATATGGGCCAAGGTTTCGCCCAAGGATTTCTATTTGGCTACCCGAGTTCAGTTGAAAACTTCACCCAAGCCTTTCTTGCTGAAAAACGCTTAGCCTAGAACAGATTTAGGACTGCCGATGTTCGCATCGGCTCGATAATCCGACTTGCGTACCAAATTATCGCTCTCAACGTTTACAACGGAAAACGAAAGATTTCGCTAAGGTTTTATCGAAATATTTTGATGGGGCGCGAACTAAGGGGAAAGATTTTCTTGCAGAAAACATACGATTTAAGCTCGATAGCCCTGCCAGCACGCCATTTACTAATAGTAATGAATGGAATCACTCCCCTGCAAAGCAATTGGCTGGCAAAGCTATCTCATCATTTGCTGCGCAAATGAATCCTAGTTATTAAACCGTATTTCACATTACGTTAGCGTGATCTGAATAAGATTTTGACTATTTTAATTCGTACGGAGTCTCAAAACTCAATAACTTAAAAGCACTAATTCATACTTAAAAAATCTAAGACTCAATAGCCTTAACCTCATCAACTATACCTTACCACTGGATTCATTTGAGTTCTGATAACGAACCTGCACTGTACTCGGCATCGCCTTAATCCGCAATTCCACCATAGCATCAAATGCCATCATTAACGGCTGAACATCAAGGGTAGGATCGAGGGCGCTTAACATATAAGCGCAAGCTTCTAAGGTCGATAAACTATCGCTACGACTCGATTTACGGATCCGATAGCGCGATTCATAACCTTCAGCCAAATGCACCGCAGGATACTGGGTTAACCAAGGATTCAGTTGCAGCATTTTGAATGCCTTACGCCAAGTGCCATCGAGCAACAGCAATATACAATCAGGATTAATACGTTGCTGTTCAACACTTACACTTAACGCAGAGGGGTAGACGAGATAAATAGGCTTATTACACGCCGCTAAATATTCCCGTAAACCGTTGAAATCAGACTCGCTTTCACCCACATAAACTTGCGTTTTAGGTACAGCAAGACTCAATACCCGCACACTATTCTTTTTATGTTCGACTTCACTCGGGTGCTGTAAAACCACCAACTGAGTCATTGGAGAGATAGGCTGAACGCTCGCACATAAGCAAGCATTTTGCGGATAACGACAGATAGCACAATAGTGACGGGACAAGCTTTACCCTCGATTTAGTGAGTTATTTTACGAGTATACCAAAGGATAAAAGGGTATTAGACACAATAAAAAATACCCACAGTTCGCGGTCAAACAAACTGTGGGTAAAGGGTGTACTCTGTAATTAATCAGTGCCGCGAACTAATGCTCGCCAACTAACTGCTCTTGGTGCCAGTGGTCGAATCGACTCAGCGCCATCATCAACAATAAACCGATAGAAAACACACCCATGACGAGTGCCACTGCGTAAGGTGCAGTTAAATTCGTTTGCTGTATAAGTCCAGCTAAAACGGATGCACCACTCATCTGAATAAAACCTAGCATAGCCGCGGCAGTCCCCGCTCGCTCACCGAAAGCTGACAGCGCCATACTCGTCGCGGGGCCGAGTAAGAAGGCAAATCCCACACATAACAACATCATAGGTAACATAAAGTTAAAAGCTGCTGCCATCCCTGTATTTGGACCAAACTGTTGCCCCGCCACTGTCGCCACTGAAGACAAAACGAGTAAGGACAGAGCCAAAATAACCGTTGGACGATTACCCAGTTTGCGAATGACGATCGGTGCCGCAAAACAGGCCACGATATTAAACACAGCATTGAGCCCGAATAAGCCACTAAACGCTAGCTCAGAAACCCCTAAATGCCCAATCAACCACACAGGCGCATAAGACACATAACTCAAAATAGCCGCCATAGCCGACATACAAGCAAAGGCATAAAACAAAAAGTGGGTGTTACCGAGTACAGGTTTGAATCTGCCCCAACGGTAAAGTGGGCCAGTAGTAACAGTGTTGGCTGGACGAGTCTCAGGTAAGCGATAACCAACAACGAGCATCATCAACATGGCATATAACGTCATGAAAACGAAGGTTGAACGCCAGCCGAATTGCATCGCTAACAAGCCACCTAAGGTTGGTGCTAAAGCTGGGATCACGCAAATCGCGCCATTTAAGTAACTGTAAATTTTAGCGCCTTCTTTTTGTGAGTAGCAGTCGCGCACTGCACTAAACACCACAATAGAAGTTGAACAGGCGGCTAAACCTTGCAGCACACGAGCAATCTGTAACCAATGAAACTCGATGGCCGCGGCAGCGAGAAGACTACTTGCGCCGTAGAGTAAGACCCCGAAAATGGCCACAGGACGGCGGCCATAACGGTCGGCTAATGGCCCAATCAACACTTGGCCTAAGCCCATGGCGAATAAAAACAATACGAGCGTGGATTGCACATCACTGGCAGATACGGCGAATTCTGTCGCCATAGTTGGCATTGAAGGTAAATAAATATCGATGGCTAATGGGCTGAGCAGCACCATAGACATCAGGATAGGTAACAGATTGCGCCGCATAAATAATCTCAGTTGATCAGGGAAAGGTATTTCAGTGGGCGCTATTTTAATTAACTCAAGGTATGAACAGAAATGGTATAATTTCCAAAGTAAATTTCCTCTGAGGAATATCTGTGAATATCGACAACTTAGCCAGAATCGATTTGAACTTGCTGGTCATACTCAAAGTGCTGCTAGAGGAACAGAGTGTCACTCGCGCCGCCAGCCGATTACATATAAGTCAGTCAGCCCTCAGTAAGAGCTTAAATCGACTCAGAGAAACCTTAGATGATCCCCTATTTCAGCGCACGGCGCATGGCTTAAAACCCACAGCGCACGCCCTCATTCTTGGGCAAAAACTACCGAATATATTGCAAGACTTGTATCAACTCACTCAGCCTCCGACCTTTAATCCTGCCAGTAGCAATCGACAATTTTCTTTTGCCATGGTGGAAAGCGCCTATGAAACCTTAATCCCATATTTTATCGGCCCTATGCTGACCACGGCACCCAACGTCAAACTCGACTCCTATGTCTGGACCGAAAAATCGATGCAGGATTTGCAGCAAGGGCAAATCGACTTTGGCATTTCAGGGCGAGATTTGCATCCACTGTCGGATTTTCAAGTGGATCGCCTGCCCGAAGGGATTGCCTATCAAACATTATTTACCGATCAACAAGTCTGCTTAGTGCGAGAGGATCACCCGCTGATGGCGGCGCTCACCTCAGAACAATGGAATTTACCCCTTTACCTCGATATGGCCCATGTGCAGGTTCGTTGTGAAGGTAGTGATTGGTGGGCACTGGATTACTTTCTTGCCGATCTTGGGCATAGACGCCGGATCAGCACGACTGTACCCGACTTTTATGGTGCCGCCAGCGTTTGTGCCCATAGCAATTTAATCTTCACTCTGCCGTCGAGCTTTGCCCGTCACGCCTGCCAACTTTATCCGCTCAAACAACTGCCACTGCCTTTCGAATTTATGCCAATGGCCTATGTGCTGTTATGGCATCAAAGAAATGATGAAGATCAAGGGCATAAATGGATTAGAGAAACCATTTGTCAAAGTGTGGCTAAGTTATTCAATCCCACAGAAATGCTTTAACACGACAAAACGGCCAGTAAAAAGCCCGACAAAGCGAAGGCTTTATCGGGCTAATATCGAGGCACGCTATTAAGAATAGCGATTACAGAATAAATGTCGCGACTTGCGCATTCAGATCATTAGCGCGAGCTTTTAAGCCCCTCGCCTGTGCCAAATCTGCCATGGCCGATGCGGTAATCTCATCGGTCACATCTTTAATCGCAACCGTATTCTGGGTTATTTCACCCGTCACTTGAGTCTGTTCTTCCGCTGCGGTAGCAATTTGGCCTGCCATATCTGAAATCACATTGACCGCTTGCGTAATCTCTTCAAGGGCTTTCGCCGCCGCATTGGCATCCTCTACGCTATGACCCGCTAATGCTTGGCTGCTTTCCATCAAGCTGACTGCTCTGGCAGTAGTCCGTTGTAGCGTTTCAATCGTGGTATGTACTTCCTGAGTCGAATCCTGTGTACGACGTGACAGTACTCGAACTTCATCGGCAACGACCGCAAAGCCACGACCCTGCTCACCGGCACGCGCCGCTTCAATGGCTGCGTTAAGCGCCAACAGGTTAGTTTGCTCTGCAATCCCTTGAATTGTCGCCAGAATACTCGAGATAGACTTAGCGTGACGACTTAAATCGCCAATAACATCCGTTGCTTGAGTCACTTCATCTGCGAGTGAATTAATCGAGTTACGAGTTTTATTCACTAACTCTTTACCCTGTAAACTGCTCGCTGCAGACTGTTGAGCCGCTGTTGCCGTGTTCTCAGCATTGGCTGCAATCTCATTAGTCGCACTCGCCATTTCAGTTACCGCAGTCGCGACCATAGCGACTTCTTGCTGTTGACGTTGTAACTCCGCAACTGAAGTTTGCGTGGTGGTAAGACTACGTTCAGCATCGGCATCTAACTCATTCGCTAATTGGCGAATATGGCTGATCAGCTGATGTTGACTGCCCACAAAGCGGTTAAAACTGTCGGCAAGCACGCCCACTTCATCTTGAGTGTCGACAGAAATACGTTGAGTTAAATCACCATTACCATCGGCAATACGCGCAAGAGCTTGCGATACTCGACTCAGAGGACCCAGTAACATGCCAACTAACCAAGAAATGGCTAACACACTCAGCAACAGTACGAGTGCAGAGAGACCCAATTGAGTGAGTAATAGGTTAGACAATGGCGCTTCTAGCGTTTCCTTATCAAGCACTAACACTAATTCCCAATCTGTATTAGGGATATCAACGCTCCAGACTAATTTGTCACGTCCTTCATTTTCAAAATACATAGGCAACAGAGTGCCCGCTGCACGGCTCTGTTCTGGTAAGTTGCGATTAAGCTCGTTGTCGATTTCACCTATAGGTTTCATCGTCTTAGCTTGATCTTTATAAGCGATCACTGTGCCATCTTTGTGCATCATGATGGCATAACCGTTTGCCGGTAACTTCATCCGATTAACACCGTCAACTAGGCTTGCGATAGATAAGTCACCACCCACAACACCTTGTGCGGTAGGCTGTGCCATAGTCACAACCAGAATGTTATAGGCAACATCCACGTAAGGTTTTGTCAAAATAAGACCGCGCTCACTGATGGCTTGTTGATACCAAGGGCGGCTGCGAGGATCATAGCCCGTACGATCAATACTCGGATCAGAATCCAACATTTGCCCTGCTTGAGAGCCAAAATAGGTCAGCTGAAAACGGCCCGATGCCTGTGCTTGTTGAAGTGTATTGAGGCTGTCACCTTCAACTTTGTTCGCCAGGGCTCCCATAATATCTTGGCGGCCAGCCAACCATTCTTGGATCCGCTCAGCCTGCTGTTCACCTAAGCGCTGCACTTGTTCTAGGCTGTTTTGTAACAGCTGGGATTTTTGGCTGGAATAACTTTGCCATGACAACAAACCAATCACGAGTGAAAGGGCTGCCACGACAGAGAACAGAATTTTTTGCTTGAGCGAATATGAGTTCATGTTGGCGTCTAATTAATTAACAAAGCAGTGAAACAAGAGGGTGTTTGAGCGGGTCGAACGAACATTTACAACCAATATAATAAGGCGGCTAACTGAGTTAAAACTGCAGTTAAATTTGAGCTGAATTTTCTCATATTATGTACAGTTAGCAAAGAAATTGCTCAGATTTACATCAAAAAGATTTTAGCAAACACATATAATTAACTAACCGTTATTCGAGCAACAACATATAGATAGGCATACGATCACATGTCAAAGTAATGCGCAACACCAAAATGGCCTCCGGAGTAAAAGAAAGTAAATTAATCAAGATTAACGTGACCTAGACGCACTCGCTATTGCACACTAAATGTTCACTGCCTATCGAGGAGTTCTTATGATTTTTCAACAGTTCCAACAGAGCCCACTGCAGACCCGAATTTCTGGCCCACGGGCTTGGTTAGCGATGGCAATTAGCATTAGCCTAATTTGTTTATCACTATTTTTATTGCCCTTCGTGCTCTTATTTGGCGCCATTGCGCTCGGTTGTTTAGTCCTATTTAGCCGTTTTTATATGGCACGTCAGTTGGCTAAGTTTAATCAGGCTCAGGCAAACGCAACGCAGCATGCCCACGCGACAGAGGAGCCGCAGAGTCAGGTTTATGGATCTGACACTATTGTTAGGGAATCTAATGCGGCACGCCATCAAGGGCGCACTTTTGAGCATAAAGAGGATGAACACTAGTTCAATCGAAGCAAAACTGCGCTCAAGCGAGTAAGGTCTGCGCGCGTTTAAGGCTATGAATTTCGGCGGGATCTTGGGTTACCTCAAGCACATTTTCAATCTGTAATACCAGTGAACGCCACAGAGGCTCGATAATATCCGCCTCTTTTTTATTGGCATTTTGCCGTGCCAGCTTAAGCAAAGCAGCAGATCCAACGACATCAATTCGTCCTAAGATACCGTCGGCCAGTGCCATACTCAGCTCAATCATCGCAGGCACACTGTGGCTATATTTTATCACTTGGCGCAAATAATCCTCAGCTTGAGTCAAATCACTGCCAAAGGCATTGTCATCATTGAGCATATGTTGCGCCCGCGTGAGCATAGCATCGAGTTGTCCTTGCTCGGCAGCTTCGGCCATCCAATGCTCACTGGCAATCATATCTCGAGTACAACCATCTCCATTGGCAAGCATTAATGCTAAATGATACTGAGCATGGGGATAACCTGCTTGCGCGGCTTTGCTTATAAAATGATAGGCTTGAGTTAAGTTCTTTTGCTGGTAATGCAATACACCTAGATTCGCCATCGCTTCGGTTTGCTCGCCATCTGCCGCACCTTGTAAATATTGCTGTGCTAACTTGCTGTCGGGTTGAAACGACTCACTGCCTACAAGATAAAAATATCCCAATAACGCCATCGCATTGACCACACCTGCTGCTGCTGCAGTGGCAATGATCTGTTCACCTTTAGCCACTTCTGGCGCGCCTTGATAACCGTGGATCAGTGCTACGCCATGCTCATGTAAGGCTTCCATGTGCTTAGGTGCCGCAAGGGAAAACCAATAGGCCGCCCGGGCAAAACTGCCAGCAGCGCTAATGTGAGAAATGACATTTAGAGGTGAAACTGTGGATAAATCTTGGCTTGATATAGCTTCGGCTTCTGCCGCAAGTTCTTGCTCTTTGAGCAGTTCTTGTTCTTTCAGTATCAAAGCCTTGGTCTTAAACGATATCCCCACCAAATACTGCGCTTGCGGGTCATCTTCCATCACCGCGCGGTAACATAAGTCCCTCACAGTCATTGCGTCAGTCGCTTCATAACAGTAGGCAGGGGCAACTCGACCTTTAACCTTAGGATATAAGTGCTCGACTAAAGTCAGGACATCTTTAATGGATTTTTGCGCTAGCGCGAGTAATTGTTCTTGGGTGAGATGGTATTTCTCAGGATGAGCGCCGCGGTTACCGTCGGCACGCAATCGATGCAAGGCACGAGTGGTCTTCACATCAATCACGCGCCGCTGATTTAGCTGTTCGATCCTATCGTATAAATTCGGACTGGAAAACGCGATTTGCTTATCTTGCCCCAGTAACTCTGTAAGTTTATGGGTAAAACTGCGAATGTGTAGCAGCGACTGTGTCGGTACATCCTGCACATAGCTTTTAGCCTTGAGGTAATCATCACTCAAGGAGACCGAAAAATCGTGGATAAACTCACTATCCTTAATGACTGTTTTCGTCCCCATGAGTGATTCCCTGCAGGCTGAATTGATGTTGCACTATTCGACGCTTGGTTTTTTCGACACCATATATAAGCGGAACAAAGCAACGTTAACGAATAATCCAATAAAAGACATAAAAGTATCCGCTAACATTTGCACAGGTAATCCGCCCATGGACGCTAACCCAGAAAGCTGGCTACCTATGACTGAGAGTGGTAAATATAACATCAATAATGCAATGGTTTTTAGTACGATAGGACCACTAAAACTAAAACTACCCTTAATCGCTTCTAGAGGTGTTAAGCGCTCAACCACAACCATAAAGTTAACATAGGCTAAACGCGCAAAGAGATAGAAGCTAATTACCAATCCTACCAGCCACACAGGACCGAAGGCGGCAAACAGCATCACTGGTGCTAAAATCGCTAGACCAGAAAACACCCCAGCCAATAATAATGGTGGAACAAAAGGTAAACTCGCCTTCAACACCACTCCCGCTGAAGGACTATGCCCTTGTGAGCGCAGTTCTAAAAACAGAGTCAAAGCGGCAATTAATACCGAAAAAGTAAGTAGTAACAGCATCATGGCGATCATATGCGGCGCGCCAAACTGTGGGTTTTCTAGATCAACTTTACTCATCTCTATACCAAGCCATAACTGGATCCCCACTTGGATCAAGAGTAATGGGATCGTCAGCATAGCGAGTTGCGCCAGATGATTACGGAAGAAGTTATAGGCTTCTGACAAAATTGCGGATAGTGACATGCGACTTTCCAAATAATTGAAATGAATTAACACTTAGAATTGCCGCTAAGGATACCGAAAATCCCTTGGCAATGCACAGTAGAAATCACCAGTGTGAACCGTAAATCACAGAAAACTACTGCAACAAAAGTGACAAACCCGCTAAACTGTCCAGCGAACTCGTGCGCAAACCATCAAAGGACGCTTCCATATGAAACACACTCTGACCTTCTCTATCCTCCTCAGCACTTGTATTTTAGCGGCGCCCGCCAGTGCAGGCTGGTTAGATAACTTGGCAGGAACTCAAGCCAAAACTGAAAAAGCGACCACTACAGCAGCGGCAACTCAGTCGAATGATTTAGTTGGCAGCGTCATGTCACAATTGGGTTTAAACCAAACTCAAGCCGAAGGTGGCTTAGGCAGTTTATTAGGCTTAGCGCAATCAAGCCTAGGAACAACCGACTACTCAAAACTGGCTGCCAGCATTCCTAATGCCGATAGTTTGCTCGCCGCCGCGCCTAAATTGGACTCAAAATCGGGTGTTTCTGGCTTATTATCCAAAGCGGGTGATTTAGGTTCATCACTGCAAGGCAGTGCTATGGTTTTAGACGCCTTTGAAAAATTGGGCATTTCTAAAGATCTAGCAATGCCAATGATCAACATAGCTAAGTCTTACTTAGATACCAATGGCACTGAAGGCACCTCAGACTTACTGGTGAAAGGTCTGAACTCGCTACTGTAATTCAGTCTTACCTCACCCTAAGCAATACAAGGTTTAGGGTGAACTTTCACTTCCCAATCGACTCTACTTTATATTCCCTCCAGCATGAGAACCGCCAAATATGATTGCGAAATTAAGACGATTTTTTGAAGCTCATACTCAAGCAGTCTCCCCTGAAGACAAGGCACATCAACTTAAACTGGCCGCAGCGAGTATGTTACTTGAAGTCGTATTTGCCGATGAGACCTTAACGGCAGAGGAAGAAGCCTTATTACCTAAGCTGCTAACCGATACCTTATCAATGTCAGAAGTAGACGCTAAGATACTGATTGATGAAGCTAAAAGCGTACAAGGCAGCGCGACCTCACTCTTTGAATTCACCTCAGCCATTAACGCTGAATTTAGCCTAGCGCAAAAGCAGCAATTGCTGCTCGCAATGTGGCAACTGGCCTACGCCGATGGCCAGCTATCCCAATATGAAGACCAGATCATTCGACGCACCGCCGATTTGTTGCACCTCAAACACAGCGAGTTGATCCAAATGCGTAATCTTGCCATAGCTGCAACCCAACAAACTGGCTAGCCACATCCGCTATTCAGTCAAAGTGCAAATCAACAAAAGCCCATAAAAAAAGCGTGAATGCGAAACACCTGTTCCCCATTCACGCGATGGTCTTCTTAAGACTAAATTGATATCGCTCTTTGGCTAAAAATATTTTTACTGCAGCCCTACTCACCAAAACACTAAGCGAAACAAAATTCTAAGCTAACGCTTTACCGATCTCATATCCCGAACCGTGTAATTCAGTCAATTTAGTCCTTAGCCCGCCCATCTCCATCTTCAATCCTTTCTTAGTCGCTAATTGAGATAACCAACTGGTTTTCTCCTCATCCTCAATCGTATCCCACTCATCTAGAACTTTGTAAGATAAGCATAATAACGCAGCAAGTTTTGAAAATGGGTTTGAATCCTTAGGGTGGTCTTGATACAAAATGCCTTGCACTAACGCTGGTGTAAACTTCCAATTCTTCGCTAGCAATGCGCCAATATCCGGGGAATCATATCCGAGTAACTCGCGCTCAAACTGATGCTTATCTTTACCCTGCGCCACAGCTTCGGCAATTTTCGCCGCATCTTCAGGCGATACTGCCGCAATCAATAGATCGCCAATACGATGTAAGATACCGCAAGTAAAAGCCTCTTCTGGGACTGCGCCACAACGCTTTGCCATTTCTTGACTATAAAGCGCAATCTCAAAGGTTTGCCCCCAAAACTGGGCTAAATCTATTCCTTCACACTTAGGGACTGCACCAATCACCGCCGATGCGAGCACTAAGGTTCGTAGGGTTTGCATCCCAAGACGCACAACAGCTTCATCGATAGTGCCAACCTCTCGACTGCGTCCATAGTGGGCACAATTAGCAAGGCGTAACACCCTAGCGCTGATTAAGGGATCGTGTGAAACTTTAGTGGCAATGCTTTTTACTGTCGCATTGTCATCATTGACCGCATCTAACAATTCACTGATCGCCTTAGGTAACCTAGGTAACTCATCGACACGATTGAGCAACGCAGCTGAATCCATATTTATTCTCCTTCCGTATGAATGATCAAAATATAGAACACAAGTTATCGCCTCGCTCACCGAGATACATTAAATATCAGTAATGTGCAGTCCTTCGGCAACAAAGCTTGGCGGCCATCAGACTTAAGGTTTACCTCTGTATTTCATTCAATTTAGTCGCACTCAATCATATCCAGTTTCGAAATCCACTAAGCCACACAAAAAAGCCCCAAACTCTTATGACAATAAAGAGTTCGGGGCTTTCTTAATTAACCCATCATGTTGATTGAGCCCCAGAGGGGTCGAATATTACTCAGGTAACGCCAAACTTTGTTTGCGACTAATATGGGTCTTTTGCCACCACAAAAATGGCGCGACCACTAAGATCAACACAAGCACATAGGACATACTTGCACCTAGGGCAAAACCTAATACTAAGCAAAACGCACAACCCAGCGCCACCAGCGGCCAATTGTGCCGTGGTAATAACTTAGCGGCAGCGAGCATAGCCATCAAATAGATCACCACAAATACGCCGTTGCTCCATGCAATAAGGTGCTCTAACTCTTGCCCGGTAAGGTAAGTCAGTACGATCACGCTTGCCATCACAGATAACAGCGCAGCAAGTGCTCGAATGGGCACTCCGTGGGCATTCTTAACGGCAAAGAAGCGCGGTAAAATGCCTTCACAACTAAAGCTCCACACTAAACGTGCCGCACTGGCCGCATACACGTTAACGGTTGCCAATCCACTTGCAATACCTAACACACCAATCACTTGTGCGCCGTAACCACCGAGCAGTTGGTCAAACACGCCGATCATGGCGACACTTTTATCTGTCGGCACTAATAGCAGTAAAAGTGTACAAGCCACATAAATCACGCCCACCAGCACTGTGCCCATCATCATAGCGGGGATCATATCTTGCTGCGGACGACGAAAATCATCGGCAAGATGGGTCATAGCTTCTATACCCAAGAAACTCCAAAAAGCGATGCCAGCGGCAATCATCACGGTCGGCATTTCAGGCATACCATGGCTAGCAAGTGTCGTGAGATGACCTTGCTGAAAACTACTCGCACCAAACAAGACCACAACAACGGCGACAATGCAAAGTGTCAGGCCAAATTGCAGCTTAGCCGACACTTGGATGCCTCTTAAATTAATCAGAAACAAGCCAAAAATCACGAGTATTTCAACACCAACCTTGGACCAACCCGATATCGGTATTAAGGCATTCACAAACTGGAAGGTCATCAAAATCGCGGCCGGTGCCCCCATGGGCACAACCAGTAAAAAGATCAGTCCAATTGTTCGACCAGCAGTGCGACCAAAGGCTTTTTCGACAAAGTAAGCGGGGCCTGCGGCATGGGGAAATACACTCGCTAAACGACCAAAGACCAGTGCCACTGGAATAATGGCCAAGGTTAACAAGATCCATGCGACTAAGGCGCCAGAATGCGCTTTTTCAATAGTCATCTGAGGCAAAATAAATACCCCTGTACCGAGCAAAGTGGTCGCCATTAAACCCGCACCTTGCCAACGACCTATAGTTCCGCTATTTGAATTCATCTGTTAATATTCTGTGGTTTTTGAGCTGTCAGTATAATGAGATTTCGCCCTACAATCTGCCGTTAATTTCAGTGTTCTCCACGTCCAATACCGGCAAAATCGCGGCAAATAACGTTATTTCCATCAAAATGACGGCCAGCTTAAATTTTGGTAAAATTTTAAGCAAAAATACTCAGCAAATTCTGTGGTTATTCAAACCAATGGCAAAATAACACACAGATTCAATATAGCCATTTTCACTGGAGTCACCCTTGGATAAATTCGATACGGCCATCATTCATAGTTTGCGTCAGGATGCGCGCCAGAGCGTGTCGAATATCGCCGAACAGGTCAATCTATCCCGTAGTGCGGTTGCCGAGCGCATAAAAAAGCTCGAACAAACTGGAGTGATCCGTGGCTATCAAGTGCTCTTGAGTGAGTCGCAAAAAGAAGGAGTATCGGCTTATTTCGAAATCCAGCATCAATGTCCACGTTGCGCCGACGTGGTACACGTATTCCAAGCGATCCCCGAAGTGATTACCTGCCGTGGTATTTCTGGTGATATGGATTTACTCGTGTACGTGCATGCGCCCTCGATGCGCCGCCTGCATGAGATCCGTGAGTATATCGACACTCACACTGACATCATCAAGATCAAAACCCATGTGGTAATGAGTGAATGGATTAATAACCTCGGCGAGTAAATCGTGCCTCCCTAAAACAAGAAACGCCACCCTTAGGAATAAGGTGGCGAGGCCCGTTTGGAGGCAGGGCAAAATATTGAAGTGTAAAATATGGCATCCTTGCCCAGCGACCTCCCTGTTACACAACCAACCGCGGCTAGACTTAACCCTTGAGAGCTCAGCCAGCGCCGCAAGGGCCTCATCTACAATGTTTTCCTTTGACATTGTTTCCGCGATCCGTCGATTCCATTGATTATTATGATTTTTTCGTCATTAATTAACGGTACGCATTAAGCGATCGTCATTTGTCCTGTATAGAGTATGAAGTTACGTAGCAGTAATACCCCGATCAAGCTCAAGCAAGCCGTCCCCGCCACGTAGGCCCATTTCCGTTTAGATGTCGCCGTCATAAACAGATTCATCGCCAATGGTCCAGACAAACCGAGTCCAATAATACCAAGCCAGAAAATCCATCCCCAGAAGCCATACCCTAAGGCATTAAAGGCGGCAATTTTACTCTGTCCACCTGTTAGCACTAAGCCCATAAAGAAGGTAAAAATCAGCACGATTTCGACTAAAATCAGTGGGATTTCAACCTTGTGGATAAAGTGCACCTCTTTGTCATTAGGTTTGCCATTCATCAACACGCCACCGAGTAAAGATGATGCCGCACCGGAAGACAAACCAGATGCCAAAAACAGCAGAGGTAACACAGGGTTTTTAAGCATGGGATAGCCTGGCAAGGCCGAGAGCAGGAAGCCTGTATACGCGCCCAATGCCAAGGATAGAATCACGAGCAATCCTGTAATTGTCGCTTCAAATCGAGCCAATAATGCGGTCAACTTAAGCACAATAGGAAAGCGTGTTTCACACCAAGCATCAACAGGTTTACGGAAGGTTAAACCAATCCACATAAACATGAATACTTGGTAAATCAGCAGAATAAGCACGCCCATCGACATGACAGATTTAGGGTTGTAGAACACCAAAATCTTCCAAAAATCGAGAGGTTTAGTTAAGTCTGCGACCAATATCCCTAACCCGGCCATCACAGCTACAGGCGCGACAATACAAGCGGCTCGCACAAAACCAGACTGATAGGCGTTTTGCTTCAAAACAAAATGTTTCAACAGTACGGCGAAGAACATGGCTCCCGCAGATACACCTGCTAAAAACAGGTAAATTGCAATCGGCCAATGCCACACTAAGGTATCAAAATGTAGGGCACTCATAGTATCACCTCCCCTGATTTTGCAACGATACGGAACAATTTAGGTCTCGTTCCAAGATCAACCTTAGTGCGCTGGGTTGGATTAGACCGCAGAACTTGAACAACCTCAGAAGTCGGATCTTTTAAATTACCGAACACGAGTGCCTTTGTTGGACAAGCAGCAACACAGGCAGGTTGTTTACCTTGAGCTAGGTTAGTTTCTCGGCAGAAATCACACTTATCCGCCGCATGGGTGACAGGATTAATAAAACGGACTTGATAAGGACAAGCTGCAATACAGTATTGGCAACCTACGCATTTCCATGCATCGACAGAAACGATACCCGTTTCTTTATCAATAAATGCAGCTCCAGTTGGACATACATTTACACAGGGCGCGTCTTCACAATGCTGACAAGACTTGCGACTAAAGTGATAAAACTGATTAGGGTATTCGCCAAAGGGACCCGCTTGCTTAATTTGAAGCCTAGACACACCTTCGGGTACATTATTCACTTCACGACAAGCCACCTCACACGCTTGGCAACCTATACACTTAGTTTCATCATGAATAAGTGCATATTTGACATCAGGTTCTGCTTTAACACTATCCGATGCATTCACTGTGGCGAGTAATGATGCACCTGTAGCGCCGGCAAATAAGGCACAGGTGCCTTTTAGAAATCTTCTTTTTGAATTTTCCATAACCTTACTCCTGCTTGCCAGTGTGGCAACTGCTACATAGCTCACTGCGAACCTTCGGCGTCATATCCGCCATTGGATCCGTTGGGCTATGTAATTTATGGCAGGCGGCACAAGGCACTTTTTGAGCATGTACGTTATGCGTCCAATCTGCTCCACTGAGTTTTTTCTTGGTATGACACTTCTGACACACTCTCAGCTGAACCGTCAGATCCGACGATTCTTCCATACCAAAGACCACCATATCATTCGGTTTCTTAGGGTGATCGCCCTTTTCTCCATGACAGGAAGAACAGCTCATTTTCATCGCATCTTGACCATGATGCCCTAACATTTGACCATTACGCTTGTGACACTTCATACAAGCATCACTGTTAATTTGATTGGCTGGCTCAGCACTCATTGCAGAAAAGCTTAAAAGCAACGCAGCAGCACCTAAGCGTAACGACCACAGCCATTGTCTTTTGGACATAGGAAGTCCTCACATTTATCCGTAGGAAGGTAAAGAAGGGGTCGAGTTCGGATAATTCCGAACCCGACGGTCAAGATCACACAGCCAAGGCTTGCTTAAGACTCTGAGTATCCCACTGTTTATGCTGGTTCATTTCAATGAAGCTGATATTGAATTTGCTAAACAGTTTTTTCAGTGGTGAGTTCGTTTCTTTGCCAAAATCACTGATCACCATTTTCACTTCAGATGAATCATGGTCGATCAATACATAATCGAGTCGGCATTCATGATTTAATTCCGTATCATGTTTGTCCATCTCAAATACAGTGTCTAATGGCACGTTACAACAAACATCGTATTTACCTTCAACAACTTTTTTTAATGATTTAAAAAAATTGAAGCTTTGTTTATCAAACAATACTGGTTTAAGTTTCATCTCATGATGTGCGGCTTCATCAGGACCTGCTTTAAAAAACTTAATGCAAGTCATGACAAACATCACAAACACGAATGGTACTGCTACGAATAGTACGAAGTACATAAACGCATAGCTGAGAATGACTGAAGTATTCATACACGCCTCCAAAAACTAATTTATTTTTTGTTATCTCCTTTAAAGCAACTTTAGTATTATTTGAAAACACTTATTTTTTCTTGACACACGTCACACTTGCAAATAACAACTTAAATATAAACAATGATTTACATTGCGCGTCACATTGCAAAATTATGTAAATCTTAAATACAAATATTGATACTTGATAATTCAGTATTTGCATTTTAAATATGTAAATATCAGTTTTTGAAATTTTAAATTTTATGAAAAACCATTTTAAATATTAAAAATAAAACAAAAAAACCTTTGATACACATAGATAAAATCTAGATCCAAAACTTGGGATTAGTTTCACATTAAAATTATTAATTAGCACCATAATTAGGCGTTGATTTAAGTATTTACTCAATATTAAGGAATATAAAAAATGCACATTAGTAACATGGATGGCCTCGATATTCTGAGTTTAAAAATACTTGTTTCATTATATGAGAACAAGTCAGCAACCTATGTATCGAAAGCGCTAGACATTCCAGCTCCTAAAATCAGCCGTAGCCTTAAAAATCTACGGGAAATTTTTGGTGATGAGTTATTTATTCGTCGTAAATATGGCTTATTCCCAAATGAGTTTGCTACTCATTTATATCCAATTGCAAAAGAAGCAATTGAGTGTACTGATAAGTTTCAAAAAGCCAGAATAGCAAACACTCGCCAAGTTAAGACACATGTCGAAATTGCAGCGCCAGGATTAATTGCCTACACCTTTCCTAAAGCCTTGATGCAGGCTATTAAAGAAGAGCAAAAAACCATGCACATTAATATAAACCCTTGGTCTATGCATACGACTCAAGACATTATTAATGGTGATACAACCCTAGGTATTTGTTGCAATAAAAGTGCTGCCGATGTTGCCGCCTTCGGCGATAAACTGCTAACGACTGAATTGCAACGTATGGACAAACTCTACCTGATTGCTAGCAGACATCATCCTATTTTTAAACGGGAAATCACCCTAGAAACGATTGCGGAATACCCCTATGTCAATACGGATCTTGGTAATCCCAGCACCAAATTGAGTCCATACCAAGAGTTTTGCATAACGAATGGCATTAAACTCAATACTGAAATTACCATTACCAGTATTTCAAGTTTGTTTGAATATCTAGGCGAAAGTAATGCAGTCTCCCTATTGCCTTATCGGATAGTTTACGAAATGGTGAGTGATATTCCTGAACTGCATACGTGTCAACTATCGCAGTATGAAGCAGAACGTTTATATGCAGATACAGAAACGCCAACGATTTTCTTAGTGCAAAAAAATCAGCCTAATGCAATCAATGAGGACTTGAAATGGTTAAGCGGAGAGATTAAAAAAATCGTCGATCGTATTATCTAGCCAAGCAATAGCTCAACATATCCAAACAACAAACCACCGATACACGAGGTGATAGGCATCCTCTGCCTTAGCTTAGGCTCCACCTCAGCCCCCATGCGATCCACTCGAGAATTGTTAAACCAAGCATACATCTTGGAGCATAAACACGTTACACTAAGCCCATCTTTATCCTAATAGATTCAGCTATGCGGACCGAAAATACAGCCACTCTTAATCTTATTTGGGGCGCCCTTATTCTTGAGGAGTTAGCACGTCTTGGCGTGCAACATGTGTGTATGGCGCCGGGCTCGCGCTCAACACCGTTAACCCTCGCCGCCGCCCAGCAAACTAAACTCCAGCGTCACTTACATTTCGACGAGCGTGGGCTCGGCTTTATGGCCTTAGGTCTAGCAAAAGCTAGCCGCGCACCGGTCGCCATCATTACAACCTCAGGCACAGCAGTCGCCAACTTGTACCCTGCCATTGTGGAGGCGTGGCTGACCCATGTACCTTTAATCGTCTTAAGTGGCGATCGTCCGCCAGAATTACTCGGCTGCGGTGCCAATCAAGCCATAGTCCAACCGGGAATTTTTGCGAATTACGCCACTCAAGTGAATTTGCCAACACCGGATATACATATCGCACCGCAAGCGTTGCTTACCACAGTGGATGAAGCGGTGGCGAATCAAACTCGCCCAGTGCATATCAACTGCATGTACCGTGAGCCCTTGTATCCGAGTGAACTCGGTGGCGCGATTCTCGATGCCGAATCACCTTACCTCAAACCATTGCAAACTTGGCTGCAGCTCGCACGACCGTATACCCAATACGGTAAGAGCAAACAGGTGAGCAGCCCAAGTGACGATGCCATTATGCGGTTCGTCCACGGTAAAGGGGTGATCGTTGTTGGTACTCTCACGCCTGAACAAGATCCACAGCAACTAATTGCCCTATCGCAAAAAATCGGCTGGCCATTACTTACCGATGCCCAGTCGCAACTGCGTCAGCATCCCGCAGCGATAGGTAATATTGATCAACTGTTGCAACATCCAAAGGCGCGCAATCTATTGCAGGAAGCGGATCGTGTACTCGTATTCGGCGGCCGTTTATTATCAAAACGCTTGATAGGCTATCTCGCCGAGCAAAATTGGCACAGCTATTGGCAGGTTTTACCAGAACAAGACAGGCTTGACCCTAGCCACAATGCTAAACACATTTGGCACGCGAATGCACAGCAGTTTGCGGCCTTAAATTGGTATCGCTCA
Organism: Shewanella sp. SM101; assembly: GCF_025654465.1. Taxonomy (NCBI): domain Bacteria; kingdom Pseudomonadati; phylum Pseudomonadota; class Gammaproteobacteria; order Alteromonadales; family Shewanellaceae; genus Shewanella; species Shewanella sp. SM101. The sequence continues at coordinate 84,856 of NZ_JAKKRH010000017.1, read as the reverse complement.
TCCTCAGCAAACTGGGCGAATACCCTAATCACCTATAACGATGAATTACATAACTTATTTGTGCGCAATATCGACCAAGGGGAATTTGGTGAAGCACAAGTTGTGCGGGCCATCGCCAATACTCGTCCGCTAGAACAACAGCTTTTTATCGGCAACAGCCTGCCTGTACGCTTGTACGACATGTATGCCCCTGTCAGTTGTTGTACGGCAACCACTTATACTAATCGTGGCGCATCGGGTATTGACGGACTACTCGCCACCGCCTGCGGTATTGCGGCCCATGAAGGCAAACCCACGAGTTTAATCATCGGTGATTTATCACAACTGCACGATCTTAACTCGCTGGCCATCGCTAAAGGCTTAACCAGCCCGCTGGTGATCGTGATCCTCAATAACGATGGCGGTAACATCTTCAACTTATTGCCCGTTCCCAATGAACAAGTCCGTAGCGATTATTATCGACTCAGCCACGGTTTAGAATTTGGCTACGCCGCAGCTATGTTTAATTTACCCTATAATCAAGTGGATAATTTAGCCGATTTTCAAGATAGCTATAATGAAGCGCTGGATTTTCAGGGGGCTTCGATCATTGAAGTCAATGTAAGTCAAACACAAGCCAGCGACCAAATCGCCGAGCTCAACTTGTGGGTGAAACAAAGCTAATGCCAACCATGGCCCGTTACGGCAATTCTTCACTACCGACCTTAGTGTTACTGCATGGCTTTTTAGGCACTAAGACAGACTGGTTGCCGTTAATGCCTGTGCTAAGCCAGCACTTTCATTGTATTTGTTTTGATCTGCCGGGCCACGGGGATAACCAAAGGGAGTTGAAGCCAACCGAATTAGATGGATTTAACCAATGTGTTGAAGATGTGTTGGCACACCTGAATGGCCTTCATATTGGTCAATTCCATCTCTACGGTTATTCTCTCGGTGGCCGTATTGCTCTGCACCTTGCCAAAGCCTATCCAGAAAGACTACTGAGCCTAAACCTCGAATCCTGCCATCCTGGACTTACAGACCCGCAAGAAAAACTTGCCAGAACCAAAAATGATACCCAGTGGGCCGAGCGTTTACAGCATCTGAATAGCAAAGACTTTTTAAGCTTGTGGTATCAGCAGCCCGTATTTACCGATATGACGGCTACCAAACGAAAAACCTTAATCGAGCATCGTTCTGCAGCATTAGATCTGCATCCTAAACAGCGGCTTAAAGAGGTATTCATAGCCACCTCACTCGCACACCAAGCATCGATGTGGGATGTACCTTTGCAGCTTACCTGTGAGTGCCATTTCTTTGCGGGCAACCAAGATGCTAAGTTCCATGCCCTCGCCCAAGAGTGGCAATTACACGCGCCCATCCTCATCCATAGTATTCACGGCGCCGGCCACAACATACACCAAGCTGCTCCCGAGGCATTAACCTCAAAAATAGTGAAGTTGCTAGGGTAATGACAGAATTAAAATGTAGGAAATATATGATATTAACTTCGCTTAACCTGTATCAATATCGACTACCGCTCGACGTATTATTGCCCGTCGGCAAGCAACGTATCGATCACAGAGCGGGATTAGTACTACAAGCCGGTGTCGGTGCCAGCGCTAATGTTGGTGGCGAGCATAGACAAGTCGAAGTTGAAATTGCCCCACTCTCTGGCATAGATGTCGATGAACAAGCCTTGATGGGGTTCAGCCGTGAAACACTCACTCAAGTGCAAACGGCTTTGAGTAGATTATTACCCCAACTCTGCGGTCAGCATATTGATACATTGCTGGAATGCGCCGAGCAAAGCCCTTACCCTTCTTTGGCCTTTGGTTTAAGTCTGTTACATGCCAAGTTAATGGGCAAACTCGATGCCATCCGTCCACAAACGGCCACAGTCCCTTTGATTTATCATCCAACGGATGCGAGCAAAGACTTGCTCGATAGCAAAATTGCCGCCCTTGGCAGGGATGTTCGTTCGGTTAAAGTCAAAGTCGCGCAAACTTCAATCGAAGATGAACTAAGCCTGATTTATGGCATTTTACGTACCCGCCCCGATCTCAAATTGCGTTTGGATGCGAACCGAGGGTTTACACTTGAGCAAGCAATCGAATTTGCCGCTTGCTTGCCCCTAGAGACCATAGAGTACATTGAGGAACCTTGCCTGAATCCTCATGATAATCATGAATTTTATCAAGCAATTGGTATACCCTACGCCCTCGATGAATCGCTCAACGATCCAGAATACCAGTTTGTAATGCAAAATGGCCTGACTGCGCTTGTCATCAAGCCTATGCTGCTCGGCAGTATCGAAAAGCTAGCTAATTTAATCGATACGGCGCAAAGCTATGGCGTACGTTGCATTATCAGTTCGAGTCTAGAGAGCAGTTTAGGCATTAATGATCTGGCCCATTTAGCCGCGATTCTCACTCCGGATGAAATCCCTGGGCTCGATACCCTCAGCGCCTTTAGCCAAGATTTAGTCGTGTCATCGGGTAAAAAATACTGCCTCACACTCGCGCAACTTGAGCCAATTGCACTGCACGCCATTGATTCAATGCAACAAAATGATGATACAGCCAAAAGTGAGGGAAACGAGTTTGTCTAATGCCAGCCTATCAAAACCGCTTGCACTGTCACCCGTGCACCAAGCTGCGCTTGCGTTTCCACAGCAGACAGCCATCAAGTTGGCGGGGCAAGACATTAATTACTCAGAGCTTAGCCAGCGCGTTATCGCACTGGCTCAGCAGCTAAGCGCTTCGGGGATCTCAAAGGGGGAACCGCTCGCCTGTATTGCTAGCAATAATCTCGAGATGATTTGTCTCTATTGGGCCTGCATCGATATAGGAGTAATCTTTTTTCCTATCTCGCCCCGTTTCCCCCTCGCGCAGATCCAAGACTTAATTAATGAACATCAGATCCGCTATGTTTGGAGTGCTGAGGTTTGTGAACTACAGAATTGTCATCACTTGCGCTTAAATTTCAATTGCGTTAGCAGTGACTTAGCCCTGCCTGTCGACTTTACTCGTCCAGCTAATGTGATTTTAACTTCAGGCTCTAGTGGCTTTCCCAAAGCGGCGGTGCATTGCTTAGCGAATCATATTGCCAATGCTGAAGGTGCCCGCAGCTTAATCCCACTCGAACAAGGTGATGCCTGGCTACTCTCCTTGCCCTTATTCCATATTGGCGGTCTTGCGATATTAAACCGCTGTGCCTTAGTCGGTGCCAGTGTTGTCATGCCAGATCAAGCGCTTAGCCTTGGTCAGCAGATTGACCAAGATCAGTTGACTCACATATCTCTCGTTCCCACACAACTGAGCAAGTTACTTGCCGATACGAGCAGCAAGCTTAAAAGTATCAAAGCTTTATTACTTGGTGGCGGCGCAGTCTCAATCGACTTACTCGAACAACTTAAGCAACGCAATATCGCCAGTTACACCAGTTACGGCATGACGGAAATGAGCTCGCAGATCACCACAGGTCACGCTTTAAGCGACGGTAGCAGTGGCAAATTACTCCCCAAGCGTGAGCTTAAAATCGAAAACGGTGTGATTTTGGTGCGCGGCGAATGTCTGTTTATGGGCTATCTCACCGCGGATGGAATACAAAAGTGCGTTGAACAAGATGGCTGGTTTTACACCAAAGACAAGGGCGAGTGGGACGAAAATGGTAATCTTCGCATTCTTGGTCGCGTCGATAATATGTTTATCTGCGGCGGCGAAAACATCCAGCCAGAAGAAATCGAAGCCGCACTTAAACAGCACCCACAAATAGACGATGCTATCGTTTTCGCCATCCCCGATGCACAATTTGGCAATCTCCCCGCCGCTATCATTCGCGGCAGTTTAACTCATCTCACAGAGTCGATTGCAAGTGAACTCGAATTGTTCCTCGCCGACAAAATCGCCCGCTTCAAACGCCCAAGACAGTATTATGTATGGCCAGAAAATCATGAGCAGGCAGGGCTGAAAGTAAATAGAAAAGCCTTGATAGCTAATCTTGTTAAACACTGATTTATCATCAACGTCATCAAGCCAAATTTCACCCATAAAAAAACCTGTCGCAGCAGGTTTTTTTATGGTTAAGTTACAATCATTTTACACGTGATGTGACTTAGGCTTCCATACAAGCTTTCAGCTTGTTCATGGCATTTTTCTCAAGTTGGCGAATACGTTCAGCCGACACTTGATAAGTCTCTGCAAGTTCTTGCAGTGTGGTTTTATCGTCATCTAACCAACGGGCGCGCAGAATATGCTGGCTACGTTCATCTAGGGTTTTGATGGCCGATAATAAACGACCTTGAGCATTCGATTCCCAGTTGTCGTTTTCAATATTTTCCGCTAAATCCGATGAATGATCTTCCAAATAATGGACGGGGGCAAAATCATGCTCCTCGTCTTGATCATTGGTTAAATCAAATGCCGGATCTTGCGCTGCCATACGTGATTCCATTTCGGTCACATCGGCCTTAGACACACCTAAATTTTCAGCCACCATAGTGACTTCTGCATCGCTGAACCAACCTAAGCGTTTTTTCGCTTTACGGATGTTAAAGAACAACTTACGTTGCGCTTTAGTGGTCGCGACTTTAACAATGCGCCAGTTTTTCAGCACATATTCATGAATTTCAGCTTTGATCCAGTGCACAGCAAAAGACACTAGACGCACGCCAACATCGGGATCGAAGCGTTTAACCGCTTTCATCAAGCCTATGTTGCCTTCTTGGATCAGGTCTGCCTGTGGCAAACCATAGCCTGAATAGCCCTTTGCAACGTGCACTACAAAACGTAAGTGCGACATAATCAGTTGCTTCGCAGCTTGTAGATCACCAGTTTCCTGTAAACGCTTGGCCAACTCATACTCAGCCTCAGCGTCCAGCATGCTGATGCTAGTCACTGAATGGATATAAGCTTCTAGACTACTGGCGCCCTGTGGGACTGTCAGTGCCATTGATTGCGTTTGAAAGGTCATTCGCTCTCCTACATTTATCAGACTACTTAACGAGTGCATTCTTAGGTTCAACAACAAAATACCCTAAGAATAAGCTCACGAACTATCGGCTAATTGACAGAGTATGTCAACCTCAGCTCGTTTGCAGATACCCTTTTTACCTCGCTGAAGTAGACATTGCAAGTGAACAAAAGTTCATTACTCAGCATTTTTTTCGTCACTTTTTTTAGTTTAATCGACTGATTATTATGAAGGTTCAATCGACCGTAAATGCTGGCGTACAGACAAATACGAACCTAACCAACCTAAAAATGAGGCAAGTCCAACCAATTGCAGCAGTTCAATAAAAGTGAGTGATTTCATTTCAAGCTGACTGCCATACAAGCCTAAAAGTTCGGCAAGGGCGGAATCGAGATACCACACTAATAAGTTGATGATAAGCCAAGCCAATATGCCGCCAATGACTCCGTACCAAATCCCAGTGTAGAGAAATGGGCGCTGGATAAAGGCTTCGGTTGCCCCGACGAGCTTCATCACTTCAATTTCGCTGCGCCGATTCATAATCGCTAAGCGAATCGTATTACCTATCACTAAGACCACGGCCAGCACGAGTAACGCGGCAATCGCCATCACAGTACGTTCGAGTAGACGCACTACCGCCTGTAACCGTTCTAACCATTCGATATCTAAACGGCCAAAGCTAATCTCAGGCTCGCGCTCTAGTTTAGTTAAGAGTTCACGGGCGCCCACCGGCGTTGAGTAACGCGGCGTAGGCGTAACGGTAATGACCGCGGGCAAAGGATTTTTATCTAAATAGGCCAAGGCCTCACCAAACCCAGATAAGCGTTGGAATTCTTCTAGCGCTTGATTTTTATCAATATATTGCACTTTATCCACTTCGGGATATGTCCGAATGCGAGTCAGCAGGCTCTGAATCGTTTGTTCACTACGATTATCGTCGATAAACAAGGAGATCTCTGCCGCGCTGTTCCAGGAACTGGTAATGGTCTCGGCATTTTTAACTAGCACTTGCAATGCTGCAGGCAAACTTAGGCTCACACCTAAGACAGCCATGGTCATCACAGAGGATATTGGGTTGCGCCAGAGCTCTCCCATGCTCGCCATTGCTTGCTGCGCATGGCGAATAAAAAACATCACAATCCGACCAGACAGAGGCAGCTTGCTGCGAGTTAATTTTGCGCTATCGCTCATTGCCCTTCGCCTCTATTCGTCGATGCACTGCGAGTGTGTACATTAGGATGCAACTCTTGTGCACCTAACATACGGCCCTGTTTGAGGGTAAAAGTGCGATATTTCATTCGTGCAATAAGACCTAAATCATGGGTGGCAATTAATACGCTGGTTCCCGCATCATTAAAGGTTTCAAACAGACGCAAAATATCCATAGATAATTTAGGATCTAAGTTACCCGTAGGCTCATCGGCGAGCAGTAAAGGTGGTTTATTCACAATCGCACGGGCAATGCCAACACGTTGCTGTTCGCCGCCGGACAACATAATTGGGTTATGCCGCTCCTTGCCATATAAACCCACCATGTCGAGGGCACCCGCAACACGCTTACGAATTTCGCCATGGGAGAATCCCTCAATCACCAGTGGTAAAGCCACATTGTCGAACACACTTCGGTCCATCAATAGATGATGGTTCTGGAAAATCATCCCGATATTGCGGCGCAAATAAGGCACATGTTTAGGGCTGACTTTAGCGATATCGTGACCGTTAATCGCGACGCGCCCCGTTGTTGCCCGCTCGATTACCGTGATTAATTTCAACAGCGTACTTTTACCCGCCCCCGAGTGGCCGGTTAAAAATGCCATTTCACCTTGCTGTAGATGAAAATTCACATCCTCCAGCGCCATTTGGCCGCCAGGATAAATCTTACTGACCTGCTGAAAATCAATCATAAATTAGCTATCCGCTTTTTCTTGAGTGAACAAGGCATCGATAAATTCTTTCGAATTGAAGGTTCGCAAATCATCAATTTGCTCACCCACACCTATGTAACGGATCGGAATATTAAACTTATCAGCAATCGCAAATACCACGCCGCCCTTAGCCGTTCCATCTAACTTGCTGATGGTAATACCCGTTACACCTACGGCTTCCTGGAATAATTGTGCTTGGCTAATCGCGTTTTGCCCCGTGCTCGCATCTAATGTCAGCATGACCTCATGCGGCGTATCTGGGTCGAGCTTCTTCATCACTCGCACCACTTTCTTTAATTCTTCCATCAAGTGCGCTTTATTCTGTAAACGACCAGCAGTGTCGGCAATCAATACATCCACTTTACGCGCCTTGGCCGCTTGCAAAGCATCGAACAACACAGAGGCACTATCGGCACCTGTATGCTGGGCAATCACTGTAATATCATTACGTTGACCCCAAACCTGTAGCTGCTCAACCGCTGCAGCACGGAAGGTATCACCCGCGGCTAACATCACTGACTTACCTTGGCTCTGATATTGTTTGGCTAATTTGCCAATAGTGGTGGTTTTACCCACGCCATTAACGCCAACCATTAAGATAACAAATGGGCCATTAGCATTGTCTGGCACTAACGGGATAGCGACAGGATCGAGTGTTTTTTGCAACTCATCCCGCAGTAATTCATATAAAGCTTCGGCATCTTTAAGCTGCTTACGTGAGGCATGCTCTGTCAAATTCTTGATTAATCGCGTAGTGGTTTCGACACCAACGTCGGCGATTAATAATTGTTCTTCGAGTTCTTCAAACAGATCGTCATCGATTTTCTTGCCGCGAAATAGGCCGATAAAACCACTGCCGATATTCTCGCTGGTACGCATTAAGCCACGTTTCAGGCGAGCAAAGAGCCCTTCCTTAACGGGTCGAGCCTGCGGCTCAGGTTGTAATTCAGCAACTGCTGTAACAGTTTGCTCAGTTTCAGCTTGTTGCTGAACTAAAGCCTCTGCTTGCTCACGTGCTAGTGCTTCGCCAGCGAGTTGTTCTGCAGCTAAGGCTTCAGCAGCATGCTGTTCGGCGGCCAAGCGGGCAAGTTCAGCTTGTTCCGCTGCGAGTAATTCTGCTTCTAGCTGAGCGGCAACTACACGCGCCGCCTCTGCTTGAGCTAATTGCTCTGCGGCGGCTTGCTCAACCGCTAACTGCTGTGCTGCCAATTGTTCTGCGATGCGTTGCTCTGCTCCTGACTGTGCTTCGGCTAACTTCTCTGCAGCATGCTTTTCTGCACTAAGTTGTTCAGCGGCCAAACGTGTCGCTTCAGCTTGCTGATTAGCAAAATGCAACGATTCAATTCGGGCATGCTCAAGGGCAAATTGCTCGGCTTCGGCTTTTGCCTGTGTTTGTTCGGCCGCTAACTGTTCTGCAGCCTGTTTTTCAGCATGAGCTTCGGCCTCGATGGCCCCTTGTGCCTCTACTTGTTCCTGCGCTACACGCTGTGCTGCATCACTATCTTGTGTTGGAGTAACAACTGGCGTTTCAGCGACGACCTCATCTTGTGACTTATCTTTACGAAACCAAGAGAAAAAACCTTTCTTTGCCATGTGTGATTCCAGCGCTCTACTTCAGTATTGAATTTTGAATAAGACCCTGATGTTATACCAGATTGCCTCGGCAATTACGCCCAAAAAGTCGGCAATTAGCTAAGCTCAGTTAGCCTTCTCACCTTTTAGTGAGACTTTGATATAAAATAGCGGCCTTTATTAAGGTGGCACAGTCTACCACTTTCTTTCTTCAGGCAAAATCACGGGGGCACTTTGGTTAATCATCGAACGGTCAAAAATAATGTGACCAAGGGTCAAACAGCCAAAAATAAACCCGGCAGTGGACAAGTGCGGATCATCGCAGGCCAATGGCGCTCGCGTCGTCTACCTATCCAAGATCTCGAAGGTTTACGCCCAACGACAGACAGGGTTCGCGAAACACTCTTTAACTGGCTGGCTAATGATTTAGTCAATGCACGTGTACTCGACTGTTTTGGCGGTAGTGGCGCTTTAGCTCTCGAAGCCTTGTCCCGCTATGCCAGTTTCGCCCAAATTATCGAGTTGCAACGCGGCGCAGCCCTGCAATTAAAAGAAAATCTGCAAACCCTTAAATGCGATAAGGCCGAAGTGCTCAATGCTGATACGTTAGTGGTACTGCAAAGGGGCTGCGAGCAAGGTTTCGATGTGGTATTTATCGATCCCCCCTTTCGTAAGGGATTGGCAGAAAAGACGATTCAACTGCTAGATTCTCAAGGTTGGCTTAATGATGGTGCGCTGATTTATGTTGAAATCGAGTCTGAATTGCCGCAACTTGCTATCCCTTCGCGCTGGCACGCCTTAAAAGAAAAGAATGCAGGGCAAGTGAGCTACCGTTTATATCAATATCACTCAGAAACCACTGTTGAGCCCATCGAAGATGAAAACCATGCCCTTATTGATTAACTTAGGTAAAGCCATCACTCTGATTGCATGGTTGATGATGGCCTACAACTTAGTCATCCCCTTTGAAGGCAATGTGGCGATTACTTTAAATATCCTGTTTGCCATTACCTGCATGATGCATTGCTTCCAAGTCGCGATTTTCCACATGCTGTTTAAGACCTTACTACCATTAACGAAACAAGATTATCTACAAGTGTTTATCTTCGGAATTTTCAGCCTGTTAGCTTATCGACAACGGGTGATGACTCAAGCGAATTAACCGAGCACACAGACAGCAAAAAGCCCTCTATTGAGGGCTTTTTAATGGCTATCAATTAAGAAACTGAATCGCTAAACCTTATCCTTTTGGATATGGGTGTGCTACGCCTTTATGGCAGTCAACACAGGTCTTTCTCGCGTCAGGTTCTTTCTTGAAGTTATTTGAGTGCATTCTTACAGCCATTTTACTCATAGTTTCTGGCTGATTCTCGTAAATACGAGTGTGGCAATGTTGACAGTTAGCAGAATCGTTCGCACGGAAATAGTTCAGCGCTTTATCCGCTTGTTCTTTACGATTTTCATCTAACCAGGCTTGAGTGTTAAAGCCATCAATTGTCATGAAACCATATAAATCTTTAGATACGATGATTTTTTTGATCAAATAATCGACTGGACCATGGGGTAAGTGACAGTCTTGACACTGAACCGTAATCCCCGCTTTGCCGCCGCCATGGGCAGAAGCCAACACTTCATCCTTCAGCGAATGATTGCTATGGCAAGACATACAGAACTCATCTGTACTGGTCGCGTGTAATGTTTGTTGAGTGGTAAAGTATCCCACAACACCCACTACAATACCGACGACCAGTAGCGCCAGGATTGAATATTTCGCGCTAGGTTTAAATAGTGCACGCCAGTTCATCACTCTATCTCCAAAATTGTCAAAATTAGTTTTTATAAGACTAGTTTATGCTCTTTCATTTATTAGAAATTTGATTTTAAGCCGAAATTTGCTGATTAAATTAACCTTAAAAGCGCAAAATGAGACTTAGCTCTAACTATTTGGACGTCATTTGGTAAAAACCGCTAGCTGAACTGTGATGCACTTTAACTAAAGCTAATGCAATCACCCGATAATCGCAAGTTACCGATTATCGCGATGAGATTTCCCCTTTGAGAATCAATCACTATTGAAATCATTTCTAGAAAATAGAAATGTGATCCAGTCGATGTTTTGTTTAATTATTGAAGTAGGCGGAGAAATAAATCATTAAAAATTAAAATTTGAATCGTATATGAAACTTTATTGGGCTAACTAAGGTCTCTAAGGGTAAGCAATCAATTTTCAGAGTTATCATGGCTAAATTTTGGATCACCATAGCAGTGTTATTTTCGCTAATCGCCCAATCGGCGATAGTGAGTGCTATGCCAACTTCAGCCAACACCAATGGCCACAGCAGTCAAACCATGCTGATGATGGATGCAGAAATGAACTGCACCATGCCAGATTGTTCTGCATCCGATTGCTTGCAACACTGCCAAGATAGTATGACAAGTCATTGTCAAACCCATTGCCTATCATCACTTTACCTTGAGCCTGCAGTGCTAGAACTGGCCTTCGCCAACCCAGCAAGCAAGCGTATTGCCATACAAGGCTGGGCGATGCAAACTGCCGACCTCGGGCTCACCACACCGCCTCCTAACTCCAATTCACTGTAACGTCTTTCGTTTTTTACAACGTAAAACCGACTAAACACCTTTGATTGCGCCGCTGCATATTCGCACCGCAACGAGGTACAGAGAATTTTTGGAGTTTATTATGAAAACCACTTTATTGAACAAAAGCTTACTAGGCCTTACTTTCGTTATCGGTGCCTTATTAAGTAGCACCACAGTTACAGCCGCCAGCTTAAATAGCACAGATGCGCTCAGTGTTATCAGTATCAATGGTGTGCCAACCACGCCCTTTAAACCCATCCAACTCTCCGCAGGGAAAGTACTGCTCGAGCTAAAATATCAGGATATATTTGATTATCGCGCCGATGATAGTGGCAACTGGGTTAAATCAGCGCCGCTTTACTTAGTGCTGGATGTGAAGGCGAGTGATAGCTACCAAATCACCCAGCCCAAAATAATGACTGAAGCTGAAGCGCGTCAATTTATTAAATATCCAACGATTCAACTCAGTATTAATGGTGACAAAGCGGGCGAATATCCACTGCAAAGCCACAGCCAACTGATGGCGAAAATGTTAGTCAGCAACCCCGCTTTCTAATTTAGACGAGTTAAATATTTAATCTGAGGCATGTGCTGAAATGTGAGTTAAATCATTACAGCATAATGCCTCTATGCTAGACTCGAGCCGTTCATCATTTGGAATACTTATGCATCACACACTCAGTCGTTATTTTTTAGTCATATTCACTCTACTCGCACTCGTCGGGCAAAGTGTCGTGTCTAATGGTCACGCCATGGTGCCACACACTATGGATATGAGTGCGATGAATCATGAGGTTTCCTCCCAAATGCACCACGCTACAATGATGCAGATGGACACGGAGAACAGTTCTGACTCACATTCAATGGCCAACACGGATTGCTGCAACGATAAAATGCTTCCCGGCGCGAAACAGCATTGCTGTGATGGCACCACATCATGTTCAAATGATTGTGGTCATTGTTTGACGATTTCAGTCGCTGGCACTCTATTCAGCCCACACCTCTGGCCAAGTGTGAGCATGAGCGATACTGCAATGGCCACTCCTATGCCTCATTTCCACTCTATCTCTTTGTCTTCGGCCTTTAAACCACCGATAGCCTAGCTCTACTTTGTGCTTATTGGGCAAATAAACCCTTAAAAAAAGCCAAACGACCAAGCTAAAACGACAATGCTGTTAGCCCTAAGCTAACGCCCTATTTAGCCGTTTATTGTGGTGCCTTATCATTAAATCGTGCACCCGAGTCTAGCAAAACGTTGATTACTGAGCCGAATGCCAAATTGTGGCATCAATTCGTCTATCGAAGCGAACCGCTTTGATCCACTGTGCTCACTGACGTTTATGCGCTCGTATTCGGCCGTTAATCCGATGGAGTGAATAATATGAAAACACTAACTAATCTCGCCTTAATCACATTCTTGCTGACCAGCACAAGCGTGTTTGCGACGGCCGCGCCGCACGCACATCAACACGACAATGCCAATCCACAGGAACAAGCACATACCCATGTTTGCCCTATGCACCCTGAAGTGACTGGCAGCAAAGAGGATACTTGCCCTCAATGTGGTATGAACTTAGAGCCAAAGGCAATAGAAGCAAAACCGGCTGAAGGTGCGGCAAAAAACGCCCACAAACACCACTAAGCTAGGCTGGAGATGAGGCATATGAATTCATTTAAAACCGTAAAAAAGCAGACCCCTAAAGCCGTACTGATCTTGAGTAGCTTACTCTTAGGTACGCCTTGGTTGAGCCATGCCCAACTGGCGAGCACACAAGAGCCCGTGGCGACCGAAGCTGCAGTAAATTCTGCAACAGCGCCTAAAAATAATTCGTTAAATCAAGTAAAAACCTACACTTGCCCTATGCATCCCGAAGTGCTCAGCCATGAGCCTGGTCGCTGCCCTAAGTGCAATATGTTTTTAGTTGAGAAACAAGATACCGCAAACTCTGCGGCCGAGCATGCACAGCATCAAGTCGCAGATCACCAAGCCTCTGAGCATGGACAAATCTTGGCAGCGAAAGCTTCGAGCCAGGTATTCGATACCCCAACACCTAAGGCCGACAGCTTAGTTAAAGCCCAAAACCACGTGACAACAATCAAGTACGTTTGCCCTATGCATGCTCACATCATCAGCGATGTGCCCGGCACTTGCCCTATCTGCGGCATGAACTTAGAAAAAGTCGAAACGGGCGGCAATACCCAAGAAATCAATATCAATGTTTCCGGCAGTATGCAGCAAGCGCTGGCACTCAAAGTCGCCAAGGTTGAACGCGACACACTGTGGAAATTTGTCGAAACCGTCGGTCAAATCGATTACGACGAAAGCCAGATCACCCATATCCATGCCCGCGTCACTGGCTGGATTGAAAAGCTCATGGTCAAATCCGTGGGGGATACCGTCAAGAAAGACCAACTGATCTACGAGATCTACTCTCCCGATTTAATTAACGCCCAAGATGACTACCTGCTCGCCATGGACACCGCCAAAGCAAACGGCCAAGGCCGCTACAAAGATTTGGTGCGCAATGCGGGTTTACGCTTATCTTTCCTCGGTTTTAACGACAGACAAATCAAACAATTAGCCGAGTCACATCAAACCCAGTATCGCGTACCTTTCTACGCCAAAGAGGATGGCATAGTTAAAGCCCTCGACGTTCGTGATGGCATGTACATTCAGCCTTCGACCGAAGTCATGTCCCTAGTGGATCTCTCTAAGGTATGGGTGATTGCCGACGTATTCGAGAATGAGCAAAGCTGGATTGCTAAAGGTCAAAAGGCCGAAATTGCCGTTCCCGCCATGAATATCAGTGGCATCGAAGGCACGATCGATTATATCTACCCTGAGCTTGACCCAGTCACTCGCAGCCTGCGAGTACGAGTGGTTCTCAACAATGCCGACGTAGATTTAAGACCTAAAACCCTCGCGAAAGTCTCGCTATTCGGTGGCCCGAATAAAGATGTGCTCGTGATCCCGCAGGAAGCTTTAATTCAGACGGGTAAAGAAAACCGCGTGATCGTCAAACAAACCGATGACAGCTTTACCGCCAAGGCCGTCACAGTCGGCATGATGAGCCAAGGTAAAGCCGAGATTATTTCAGGCCTGAATGAAGGTGAACGTGTGGTGATTTCGGGGCAATTCTTACTCGACTCCGAAGCCAGTCTCAAGGGCAGCTTAATGCGTTTAAGCAGCGGTCATCAGCACTAGGAGCGCGTTATGTTGAAATATATTATCGAGGCGTCAATCAGGCAGCGATTGATGGTGTTGATTATCGCCATCATGATCACAGTTTGGGGCGTGCAGGAGCTGCGCAAAACGCCGCTTGATGCGCTGCCGGATTTATCCGACGTACAAGTGATCATTAAAACCCCTTACCCGGGCCAAGCGCCTAAATTGGTTGAAGAACAAGTGACTTATCCCTTGTCGACCGCCATGTTAGCCGTACCAGGCGCCAAAACCGTACGTGGTTATTCCATGTTCGGCGACTCCTATGTGTATGTGATTTTTGAAGATGGCACCGACATCTACTGGGCACGCTCGCGGGTGCTCGAGTACCTGAGTCAAATTAGCAGCCGTTTACCCCAGGGCGTACAACCTTCACTCGGTCCCGATGCATCCGGTGTCGGTTGGGTGTATGAATATGCGCTGGTCGATCGCTCTGGCAATTTAGATTTATCGCAACTCAAAAGTCTGCAGGATTGGTATCTCAAGCTAGAGCTGCAAAGCGTGGCAGGCGTGTCTGAAGTTGCCACCGTCGGCGGCATGGAGCAAACCTATCAGATAGTGCTTGAGCCCGATAAAATGGCGATCTATAAGCTCGATATCGCCAGCATTAAACAAGCGATCGATAAAGCTAATAGCGAAGCTGGCGGCTCAGTGATCGAAATGGCCGAAGCCGAATACATGGTGCGCGCCAAAGGCTATCGCCAGACGCTAGAGGATTTTCGTGAAATTCCCCTTGGTATCACCAGCCCTTCTGGTACAGGTTTATTACTCAAAGATGTCGCCACTGTGCGCAAAGGCCCAGCCTCACGCCGCGGTATAGCCGAACTCGACGGTGAAGGTGAAGTCGTTGGCGGAATTGTGGTGATGCGTTACGGCGAAAACGCCTTAGCGACGATAGATGCGGTGAAAGCTAAACTCGAAGAACTCAAAGCGGGCCTGCCCGATGGGGTTGAGATTATCCCAACCTATGACAGATCCCACTTGATTCTTAAGTCCGTCGACAACTTGTTTAGCAAGGTCGTCGAAGAAATGTTGGTGGTTGGCTTAGTCTGCTTACTGTTTTTGCTGCATGCGCGCTCCACACTCGTGGCCGTGATAACCCTGCCGCTATCCATCCTTATCGCTTTTATCGTGATGAATAAGATGGGTGTGAACGCCAATATCATGAGCCTTGGCGGCATCGCCATTGCTATCGGCGCCGTGGTGGATGGCGCGATTGTGATGATCGAAAACCTGCACAAGCATTTAGAACATTTCAAAGCCAAACATGATCGCGAGCCCGATACTAAGGAGCATTGGCGCATCGTCACCGAAGCGTCGATTGAAGTCGGCCCTGCGTTATTTTTCTCATTGATTATTATCACCTTAAGCTTTGTGCCTGTGTTCGCACTCGAAGCGCAGGAAGGTCGATTATTCGCGCCACTGGCCTACACTAAAACTTTCGCCATGGCAGCGGCGGCCTTTTTATCGATCACCTTAGTGCCGATTTTGATGGGTTACTTTATTCGCGGCAAAATTCCCAGCGAACGCAGCAATCCTCTCAGTCGCTTCTTGATCGCGCTTTACCAACCTTCGCTCAAACTGGTGCTTAAATTTCCTAAAGTCACCCTGATGTTAGCGTTAGTCGCGCTGGCCAGTGCTTGGTATCCCATGACCCGCATGGGTAGTGAGTTTATGCCCGCCCTTGAAGAAGGCGATTTGCTCTACATGCCAACGGCATTGCCCGGTATCAGTGCCAGTAAGGCCGCCGAAGTCTTGCAGCAAACCGACCGCTTGATTAAAACCGTGCCCGAAGTGGCCCGCGTGTTTGGCAAGGTAGGCCGCGCCGAAACCGCGACCGATCCCGCGCCGCTGACCATGCTTGAAACTACTATCATGCTCAAACCCCATGAGGAATGGCGTGAAGGCATGACCTTAGATGGCATCATTGCCCAACTACAGCAAACCGTCAAAGTACCAGGACTCACCAATGCTTGGGTACAACCCATCAAAACCCGTATTGACATGCTCTCGACGGGGATAAAAACCCCCGTCGGTATTAAGATCACCGGCGCCGATGTCAACGAGCTGCAAAATCTAGGGGCAGAAATAGAGGCCATCCTCAGTAGAGTGCCACACACTAAGTCAGCCTATGCTGAACGCAGTGGTGGCGGGCGTTATATCGATATCACCCCCAAACTCGATGTGGCCGCACGTTACGGTATGTCACTGCAAGATATTCAAGATGTCGTGCGTTACGCCATTGGCGGTATGGATATTGGCGAGTCGGTACAAGGGGCTGAGCGCTATCCCATCAACCTACGTTATCCCCGTGAGCTACGCGATAATATCGAAAAGCTGCGCGAACTCCCTGTGATCACTAAATCGGGAAATTATCTACCACTGCGAAATTTAGCGGATATAGAAATCACCGATGGCGCACCTATGCTCACCAGTGAAAACGGTCGCTTAATCTCTTGGGTGTTTATCGATATTGAAGGCACGTCTATCGGCGAATATATTACGACCGCCAAGAAAGCTTTAAATGCCGAACTCAAGGTGCCCCCGCGCTACAGCTACACTTTTGCAGGGCAGTACGAATATATGCAGCGGGTAGATGCAAAACTTAAGCAAGTGATCCCTATGGCATTAGCCGTCATCTTCATCCTGCTGATGATGACCTTTGGCTCCACCATTCAGGCCAGTATTATCATGCTCAGCCTCCCCTTCGCGTTGGTCGGCAGCACTTGGCTGTTATACCTACTGGATTACAACATCTCAGTGGCAGTCGCCGTCGGTATGATTGCCTTAGCGGGTGTAGCCGCCGAGTTTGGGGTAGTAATGCTGGTGTATCTCAATAACGCCATCAAGCACAGACAAGAGAAAGATAATTACCACAGCGTCAGCGACTTAAAAGAAGCGTTAATGGAAGGTGCCGTTATGCGGATCCGCCCCAAAGCCATGACAGTAGCGACCATCTTCTTCGGTCTACTCCCCATTATGTGGGGTGCAGGATCGGGTAACGATGTGATGCAGAAAATTGCCGCACCTATGGTCGGCGGCATGGTTACGGCCCCATTACTGTCACTGTTTGTACTACCCGCACTTTATCTACTGATTTACTCGCGTAAATTAAAGAAAGACGCGGCGTAATTGAGTGTACGGCGCTAGAACACCGATAAAAATCCCCTCAAACCATTAAAGTTTGAGGGGATTTTCTCATTCAATCAGATTAAAAATCTAATTTTACAACAGTGCCATATACCACTCTGGGTAAAATAAGCCTCTAAGTTTATAGCGCTTATGTGTACCATTGACTCAGTGCCACACAGAATTGACTCAATTCACTGCCGCAGGAAGGATTCCATCACATGACCAAGTCATTTTGTTTAACCATCAGCCGGATATGGCCGCAAGCACTTTCCCTTAAAACCCCATCACGCGCATTACTTGCCGCATTCGGTTTATGCGCTGCGCTCATCATTACAGCACCCGCCTTTGCCGCACCCGCAACCGGTGAATTCGTTGCCGACAAACGCTGTGAGCTATTTCAATCGAAAAATAAGCAGACGAATCCAGACCAATGGCAGAGCAATATTGGTGAGCGCTACCCTGTACTTGAAATCCTCGGCAATAGTGCTAAACCTGATTGGCTAAGAGTGCGCACCAATGCGGTGAAGTCTCCCATGCGTTGGATCAGCGGCGATTGTGGTCAATATCTATCTAATGTTGCTGACAGTAATTTATCAACACCTGCAACGGCGGCGGAACCGGCGCAAACCACCACGGCATCGGACATCAAAGCAAAAAGCCGAGATAGCCTTAAAGAGCATGGTACCCCAGAGAAACGCCAAGGAAATCAATGCCGAATCGGCGGTGAATTTGACGCCAACGTGCTGGCATTAAGCTGGCAAAGCACCTTTTGTGAACTCTATGGCCGCCGTAAAGCCGAATGTCGCGCCCTCAGCCAAACGCCAGAATCGAGCCAATGGCAACACTTCAGCCTGCACGGACTGTGGCCGAATAAACAACAATGCGGCACGCGATATGGCTATTGCAGCACAGTCAAACTGCAACCGAATGATTTCTGTACTTATCCAGAGTTTGAACTGAATCCATCGGTGCGCAAAAATTTAGAAGAAGTCATGCCAAGCGCCCAATATGGCACCTGTTTAGAACGCCACGAATGGTGGAAACACGGCACTTGCCGTAGCCAAGACCCTAACGAGTACTTTTTATTGGCAACCCAGCTGACCCAAGCGGTCAATGCCTCGGCATGGGTACAAAAATTTATTCATGACAACATAGGTAAGAGTGTCAGTAAAAGTGAGTTAAACCAAAGTTTTGATAGCAGCTTCGGTCAAGGCGCTCACACTAAAATGAGTCTTGAATGTGGCAAGGGATTACTGAGTGAAATCCGCATTAACTTGCCCGAAGTCATTAAAACTTCTGACTCCTTACCTAGCCTACTCGCCAAAGCCAATAAGGCCTCAAAAGGCTCCTGCCCTGAAACAATCATGATTGATAACGCTAATTAAACAAATAGTTAGACAAATAAAAACGGCGATTTAGCGTCGCCGTTTTTAACCTTAATGACAGCACTTAATATGCCAGTCACATCTGATTAAGCTTGATCACCGCAAAGGTAGCGCCTTGGGCGTCAGCAATGACAGAAAATCGTCCCACATCAGGGATATCACTAGGCGGTATGCACACTTGCGCGCCTAACGCTTGGGCTTTTTCTGCAAATGCATCGCAATCGGCTACTGCAAAATAAAGCAGCCAATGGGGAGAAATATCGCCCCATTCGGGCATTATCGTCATCATGCCGCCGATGGATTGACCATTAAGCTGCCATTCTGAGTATTCAATGTCAGGCATGTCACTCGGCATGTTGGTCCAAGGGAAGATTTTGCAGTAAAAGGCTTCTTCAGTACGCGGCTCTTTGCAAGCCAGCTCAACCCAGCAAAGGGTATTGAGTTCACCCTGACGGCGAGCACCTATGTGGTTCTTCGCTTGCCATAAAGCAAAGCGTGCGCCTTCAGGATCGCTCACCTGCGCCATCACGCCCGCATCACCCACAATATGCGGCCCCATGTGCACTTGGCCGCCCGCCGCTTGAATCTCTGCAATGCTGGCATCGATATCATCGACGGCAAAGTAGATACGCCAGTGGCTGGGGATATGTGCTTCTGACTCAGGGATTTGATACATGGCGCCTAAGTCATCTCCCGCTAAATTAAATAGCGAAAAGTGACCTTCAGGGATCGGCATTTCAACCGAGTTCCAACCAAATAACGCTTGGTAAAATGCTGTTGTTCCCTGCCAATCATGGCTTGCAAGTTCAACCCAACATGCATGTCCTTGTGCGTACTGAGTCATTTTCATTATCGGCTCCTTTGTTTTAACAATCATTCGAGTTAAGCCTGAGTTTGTATTTCTGTCCAGTATTCAGGTTAAAAAGATCTGTAAGACAAAACTCAACCGCTAAAGACAAAAAAGCCCTCACATGGAGGGCTTAAATCATCACAACAAATTAGGAATATTGCGGCAGTAAATTTGCCATCGCGAGCAGATGACATGCACCCGTGACTATGCCAAATAACACCACAAGAATAATCAGCGGTGTACCGCCTATCACTCTAAAACCTGTGCTATCGGGGAACAACTGCCGCGATTTATAGGCCATCAGCGCCGGGACAATTACCGCCCATACAGTTGCCGCTAATGCCGCAAAGCCAATCGCCACCAAGAAGCCATCGGGAAACAGTAATCCTAAAATCGTTGGCGGCACAAAGGTCACTAACGCGGTTTTCATTCGGCCAGAGCGTGAATCATCAAAACCAAACAAATCGGCGAGATAATCGAACAAACCTAAGGTCACCCCTAAGAAAGATGAAGCCACAGCCAAGTTGGCAAACAAGGTCAACATACTGTTTAACCAGCTACTCGCCATCACCTCAGACAAAGCGCCCACCAACACACCCATATTGCCGCCTTGGGCAATAATGTCGATAAACTGGCTGCGGGGAATATTGCCCATAGTTGCCGCTAACCAACAGGCATAAATCACCAGTGCGATAAAGGTGCCGACGAAAATCGCCTTGATAATGGTGGAGGAATCTTTGCCGTAATACTTCACTAAGCTGGGAACGTTACCATGGTAACCAAAACTGGCGAGACCAAAGGGCAGCGCCGCCCACAGATAAGGTGAAAAGCTGTTATTACCATCGGGTTCGAGCAACTTAGTCACATCAATTTCGATCAATAAATTGCCGATCGCGAGGAAGAAGGTAATGATCATACCGCCGAGCATAATCGTGGTAATGCGATCCACGGCCTTAGTGCTGATCAACACTATGCTCGCCAATACTATGGCAAACACTAGCCCTGCCACACTTTGCGGTAACTCAATTCCCATGCCCTGCAAGCTGTGATTCACAATCGAGCCACCGCCGCTGATATAGGCATAGGTCAAAATATACAGCACGAACGCGATGGAAACGCCGTTCACTATCCGCCAAAACTGCCCTAAGGTTTGCTTGCTTAAAGTATCGAAGCTAGCACCCGGTTCGAAATGCAAATTGGTTTCGAGTAGCAATAAGCCCGACATCAACATGCAAAACCAAATGCCCAATAACATTAAAATCGAATAGCCAAACCACATACCTGCACCGACCACGGGCAGAGAAAACATCCCAGCACCTACGGTCGTGCCAGCAATAATCATGGCGCCGCCGAGCAAGGACTTACCTGCGGGCTTATGCTTAGCCGCATTCATATGATTTGCCATTAAACTGTATGCTCCGCGGTGACACTCGCCACTATCGTTTGTTTCACTGACGGACGTAATAAGCTATTGGCTTGATCTCGTATGCGATTGATATTGGACTTATCTTGGTTATCCGCTAGATATCCCAATTCTTTGAGCTTAACGCTCAAGGTGCCGTAAAGTTTCTTATCGTAGAACTCTGGCGCAGTAATGCCATGCAAAGCGCCTAAACGCTGGGCAAGTAGATGACTCTCAGACTCAAGTTCTGAGCGCTCCATCTTAGGTCTGTTCGCTAACAGATTGAAGATAATGGCATAGCGTTGCAGAGTTTCGCTCACTGAACTGGCTAACAATAATAGTTGGCTAGTGTGTTCAGGCACGACAGTTAAGGTATCAGTCTCAACCACTAACCCTTGTTCAATGAAGAAATCCAGCACTTGATTGACATAGGCAGGTACATCCTTAATGCCCATGAAGAGTTCGGCTTTCAGCAGTGGATAAAAATCGGCAACGATTGACACAACTTGCTGACGCGGGATCTGCTCATTATGCGTTAAACAACTCGCAATTAATGACGGTACAATAAATAAGTGGATGATATTGTTACGATAGTAAGTCATAGACACTGCCTGACTCGTCTCGATAGACACAATTTCACCTAAAGGATCGGCGCAAACAACAAACTTGTTCAGCTCTAAACCTTGCTGCACTAAATGCTTACCATCACCTTCGGCAACCGAAGTATAAGTAGTGTAAGGCACTTTTTTGAGTAGAGTCAGATACAGATCAAGCTGACGTTCCAGCAGACTGCGCTCTAAGGCATTTTGATCTGTGGCCAACAACACTAAACTCGTCAAGGTCACCGAACTCGCCGCCGCCGCATCGTTAATATTCGTCATCACTCGATTCGCCAGCACGTTTACCGCTGGCGTTAACCAGCTTGGTTTTTGCTCAGGATCATCGGCCAACTCAGTACGCCAGTTTGGCGCGCGCTCATTTAAGAAGTTTTGCAGAGTAATCGGCTCGCCAAAGTTCACATAACCTTGGCCGAAATTACCAAGTTTGCGAATCGCACCAAACACCTGCCACACAGATTCTTTTTTCTTTTTCTTACCACTTAACTCTTTATGATACGTCGCCACTTCCATCACATGGTCATAGCCTAAATACACAGGCACTAGCGTGACTGGACGCTCGATACCGCGCAGCACACTGTTCATCGTCATGGCGATCATGCCAGTTTTCGGCGCCAACAGACGGCCAGTACGTGAACGGCCACCTTCGGAGAAGTATTCCACCGAATAACCTTTAGCAAACAGCTGATCTAAATACTCACGAAATACTGCGGTGTACAGCTTATTGCCATTAAAACTACGGCGGATAAAGAAGGCACCACCGCGACGGAACATAGGTCCCGCGGGCCAGAAATTGAGGTTAATGCCGGCAGCAATGTGCGGCGGAACCATGCCTTGATAATACAAAATATACGATAACAGCAGGTAATCCATGTGGCTGCGATGGCAAGGCACATAAACAATCTCGTGGCCATCGTGGTGTAACTGCCGAACTTGCTCGGCGCCTTTAATGTTGATCCCGCTGTAAAGCTTGTTCCACAGCCAAGTTAAAAAACGCTCGGCAATACGCACTAAACTGTCTGAGTAATCGGCAGCGATTTCATCGAGATACTCAATAGCCGTCTCGCGCGCTTGGGTCTCAGAAATCTTTTTACTGGCGGCTTCTTCTTGAATCGCTTTGCGCAGCGACTCAGATTTGAGTAACGAATGAAACAGTGCTTGGCGGTTTGGCAGCACAGGCCCTGTCATTACCTTACGTTGACGACGGAAATGCACGCGCGCAACCCGTGCTAACTTATGGGCAATCCCCATGTCGGTGCCATGTTCGTCAGCCATGTAACGCAGGGATACGGCATTCGAAAACTGCACGAAGTTATGTCGACCTAAGAACAGAATCATCAAGCACTTGCGCAACCAAGTCGGGTTTTCCCGCTCAAATACGGCCGCCTTCATAGTGTCGTCTTCTTTCCCTGGCGTGCGACCCCAATACAAGCTCACGGGCACCAGTTGAATATCCAATTCAGGACGTTCCTTATGCACGGCTAACAAACGCATAAAGCATTCGAGGAAAGGCTCATTACCAGCACGCTCGCCAAACAGTGGCTTACGTCCTTGAAGACAGACAACCCGAGGCGCAGTCACACCATTAGCCACTAGAGGCTCATAAGGGCTTGGTAAACCTAACTTAGCCGTTATTTCGCTCAAAGCAGCTATGTCACTGAGGGATTCTGTTTTCATCACATAAACAAGGGGTCTGGAAGCATCCAGATTCAGATCGGCAAAGGGATCCTGAGGCACCACAATAGTGTGCACTAAGTGTTTTTGGATCCAACGTAATGATTTCAACCAAAGAGAGTCGTGTTTAGGCATTATTCTTATGCAATTAAGTGCGTTTACTAGCCCGATAGAATACCAGACTATGGGCAATATTCGCTAATTCTCTCCAACATAGCTAAAAAGTGGTTAATACTTGCGCTGCAAATAATACTGTATATACTAACAGTAACTGTATAGAAAAACAGGAAACACCATGAGACCTTTGACGCCACGCCAAGCTGAAATTTTAGAGCTAATTAAACGAAATATTGCCGATACTGGCATGCCACCCACTCGGGCAGAAATCGCAACCCGTTTAGGTTTTAAGAGCGCCAATGCGGCTGAAGAACACCTTAAAGCGTTGGCGAAAAAGGGCTGCATTGAGATCATGCCAGGCACATCTCGGGGCATTCGTCTGCCTGCGGAAATCGAAGATTTGACTGAAACAGGTTTACCGCTCATCGGCCAAGTGGCCGCGGGTGAACCTATCCTCGCCCAAGAACATGTTGAACAGTACTACCAAGTCGACCCAAGCATGTTCCATCCCGCCGCCGATTTTTTACTGCGAGTAAAAGGCGACAGCATGAAAAATATCGGCATTCTCGAAGGTGATTTGCTGGCAGTTCATAAAGTAGAACAAGCTAGAAATGGTCAAGTGGTTGTCGCTAGAGTCGATGACGATGTCACTGTTAAACGTTTCGAAAAAAAAGGTAATGTGGTCTATCTACATGCCGAAAATGAAGATTACTCCCCGATTAAAGTGGATTTAGGCTTCCAAAGTTTAACAATTGAAGGACTCGCCGTCGGTGTGATCCGTAATGGAGATTGGCTATGAATAAACTACTTGGCAATGCCCCCCGCCATCCGGGCTTGTGGCTCGATGAAGTCCGTGATGCCGACTATGACTGGCACCATGCGCCTATCGCCTGTATGCCAACCAAGACTCAAGGTCGCCAAGAATTAATTCATCTGAGTGCACAACTCGCTCAGTTAAGCCAACAGGGCCGTTGGTTAGTGCTCATCAACCCTCCAAGTATTGGCTACAAGCAAACACTCGCTAGCGCAGGTGTGCGTATGGATAGAGTTTTGCTGGTACATGCTAAAGATGAAGTCGAAACCCTGTGGGCGATGGAAAAAGCCCTAACAAGTGGTACGTCCAGTGCAGTCATTACTTGGACTCAATCATTAGATGCGCGGGATAATCGACGCCTACAAATCGTGGCTAAAAGTGCCCGAGCTATGGGTATAGTGCTTGAAGACGTAAACAGTCACTTACATGCCGACGTACGCATTGAGCAAGGCAATCTCTTCGGTCAGCAATCTTTTTTTAGCGCTGTACATTAAATATTCATTTAATTTTTTACCTTGAAAGCCGCCTCACCTATGAATGTGAGGCTTTTTTTTGGCAATTTTTCAGATAATTAGATAAATAAGTGATCTTGATCAATATTTAAACAGCAAGTATGGTTGGTTAAGTCGGTGGTGATATATCACCTTCCGTGGTCAATGAATCGAGTATTTATCGAACTCGAAGCGCCACTAAAAATAGAGAACAGATTTATTTCAGCAGTATGTGCCAGCGTGGCTAATTACCAGCAGTAACAATACTTGATTAAAAGTAACAGCCGCCAACGCACGTTGAAGTCAAAAAAGCTTTTTTGGGAACTGAAGAGTTTGCATAGAGTTGAGACTTACTGTGTTGCTCTTCTTTGTAGTTGCTATTCGCAATTGGCAGAGGAGAAGTCTTGTGAAGCAATTGTTGTATTGTTTACTCGTGGTGCTTTTCGCACCACCGTTGACCGCCGCGGACATGCGGTTCAACATGACCCCTGGCGTGACCGAGATCAGTGGCAAGGTTTATCACTTGCACATGACCATCTTGTATATCTGCTGCGCAATAGGCCTAGTGGTCTTTGGCGTCATGATTTACGCCATGATCAACCACAGAAAATCCAAAGGCGCTGTCGCGTCCCACTTTCACGAAAGCACTAAAGTTGAAATCGCTTGGACGATTCTGCCATTTATCATTTTGATCTTAATGGCGATTCCAGCGACAAAAACTTTAATCGCAATGGAAGATCCCAGTAACGCCGATCTCACCGTAAAAGTCACGGGTTCCCAATGGAAATGGCATTACAGCTATTTCGATCAAGATATTGATTTTTATAGCATACTGACAACACCCAGAGCACAAATCGAAGGCACCGAAACCAAGGGTGAAAACTATCTATTGGAAGTCGATAAACCGCTCGTTCTACCGATAAACCGCAAAATCCGCTTTCTGATGACTTCAGAGGATGTCATCCATTCTTGGTGGGTACCCGCCTTTGCAATTAAGAAAGATGCCAACCCTGGATTTATCAATGAAGCTTGGACTCGCATCGACAAACCCGGCATTTACCGCGGTCAATGCGCCGAACTTTGCGGAAAAGACCATGGTTTTATGCCTATCGTAGTACAAGCGTTACCTGAAGCCGAGTTTGAGGCTTGGGTAACAGAGCAGAAACAAGCCGCAGGTGCTGCGGCTGAAGCCGCTCAAGCCGCTTTATCACAAACCCTAAGTAAAGAAGAGTTGATGACTCAAGGTGAACAAGTTTACCTCGGGCACTGCGCAGCCTGCCACCAGCCCAATGGCGAAGGGTTGCAAGGCGTATTTCCGCACCTTAAAGGTAGCCCGATAGCAACGGGACCGATCAGCGGCCACCTTGAAATTGTGCTCAACGGTAAAACGGGTACAGCCATGCAAGCGTTTAGTAAGCAATTGACTGCACAAGAAATCGCGGCAGTGACTACCTACGAGCGTAATGCTTGGGGCAATAATACTGGCGATGCAGTGCAAGCCAAAGACGTCAACGAGTACATGAACGGCAATTCTGCACAAACATCCGCCGCGGTACCAAGCAGTACAACTCCGACACCCGCACCTGCAGACGTCTCAGCTGCAATCGATCCCGCAAGCCTCCCCACACTCAGCCATGACGCCCTCATGGCCGAAGGTGAAACTGTCTACGCGACCTTCTGCGCTGCCTGCCATCAAGTGACAGGTGCAGGAATACCACCCGCCTTCCCCGCGCTAGTGGGTAGTGCTATCGCCATTGGACCAGTCGCCAATCACATCGATATTGTGATGCACGGCAAAACGGGCACGGCTATGCAGGCATTTGGCAAACAGCTTAGCCCACAGCAACTTGCAGCAGTCATTACCTATGAACGCAATGCTTGGGGCAACAATACCGGCGATACAGTGCAACCTGCTGATATCGCAAGTCATGGACAGTAGGGGATAATGATGAGCACAACGACTCAAGATCAAACCGCAGCCCATGATGACCATCATCATGGTGCGCCAAAGGGCATCATGCGCTGGCTGCTGACCACCAACCATAAAGACATAGGTACTTTGTATTTATGGTTCAGCTTCATTATGTTCTTAACCGGTGGCGCTATGGCCATGGTGATCCGCGCTGAACTCTTTCAACCTGGATTACAATTGGTCGAGCCCAACTTTTTCAACCAAATGACAACTGTTCATGGGCTGATCATGGTATTCGGTGCGGTAATGCCAGCCTTTACAGGGCTCGCTAACTGGCTGATCCCTATGATGATAGGGGCGCCCGATATGGCGCTGCCACGGATGAATAACTGGAGTTTTTGGATACTCCCCTTCGCCTTTACTATTCTTCTCAGTTCGCTATTTATGGAAGGTGGCGGACCTAACTTTGGTTGGACCTTCTACGCACCACTATCAACAACGTATAGCCCAGACAGCACGGCGCTCTTTGTATTTTCTATTCACATCATGGGGATTAGTTCGATCATGGGCGCAATCAACGTGATTGTGACCATAGTGAATTTACGCGCGCCAGGCATGACATGGATGAAGTTACCATTGTTTGTCTGGACTTGGCTTATCACGGCATTCCTACTGATTGCGGTTATGCCCGTACTCGCTGGCGCAGTGACTATGGTGCTGACCGATAAGTTTTTCGGCACGAGTTTCTTCGATGCGGCTGGCGGCGGCGATCCTGTGATGTTCCAGCATATTTTCTGGTTCTTCGGCCACCCTGAAGTTTACATCATGATCTTGCCGTCCTTTGGCATCATCTCTGCCATAGTCCCAGCCTTCAGTCGTAAACCCCTATTTGGCTATGCATCCATGGTTTATGCTACGGCTAGTATTGCAATTCTGTCGTTCCTCGTGTGGGCGCACCATATGTTCACCACAGGTATGCCAGTGTTTGCCGAGCTGTTTTTCATGTATTGCACTATGTTGATTGCAGTGCCAACTGGGGTGAAAGTGTTTAACTGGGTTGCCACTATGTGGCGCGGCTCACTCAGTTTCGAAACGCCCATGCTGTTTGCTGTAGCCTTTATCATACTCTTCACTATTGGCGGTTTTTCGGGATTAATGCTCGCCATTACGCCCGCCGACTTCCAGTACCACGATACTTATTTTGTTGTGGCACATTTCCATTATGTGCTCGTGACTGGTGCGATTTTCTCCATCATGGCAGCGGCCTATTACTGGCTACCTAAGTGGACGGGGCACATGTACAACGAACGACTGGGACAATGGCATTTCTGGTGCTCGGTGATATCCGTCAACGTGCTATTTTTCCCGATGCATTTCCTTGGGCTGGCAGGAATGCCAAGGCGTATCCCTGACTACTCGATTCAATTTGCCGATGTTAATCAAATCGTCTCGATTGGTGGGTTCGCCTTCGGCTTATCGCAATTGATTTTCTTAGTATTAGTAATTAAGTGCATCCGTGGCGGCGAAAAAGCTCCCGCTAAACCTTGGGAAGGTTCCGAGGGTTTAGAGTGGACATTGCCAAGCCCTGCGCCTTACCACTCCTTCACGACACCACCTGAGGTGAAATGAAATGGCAACCCAACACCAGCAAGATAAACCTAAGTCAAATCGTAAACTTATCAGCATGTTAGTTATAGGCTGTATTGGAATGTTTGGTTTTGGATTCGCGCTGGTGCCGCTCTACGATGTGCTGTGCGAGCAACTCGGTATCAATGGAAAACCATCCAATACCGCGAGTAGTTATCAAGCAATCACAGTAGATACAAGCCGAATAGTGACTGTGGAATTTATTTCTCAGGTACAAACAGGCATGCCATGGACATTTGCGCCACAAAGCAAACGGCTCGAAGTTCACCCTGGCGAGCTAATTCATACGGCATTTTTGGCGCGCAATATGTCCGCTAAAGCAACGATTGGCCAAGCGATACCTTCAGTTTCGCCCGGCCAAGGTGCCGCTTATTTTAATAAAACAGAATGCTTTTGCTTTAATCAACAACCCTTAGCGGCGGACACTAGCGCTGAGCTGCCGCTCATTTTCTATGTGGATCCTCAGTTACCTGAGTCTATCCATACTCTGACCCTCTCTTACACTCTCTACGACATTACCGACAAGCAGTTAGCGTCTGCCATAGAGCAAGGAGCTGCAAAATGACAACGAAACATCAGTCTTACTACGTTCCATCCCAAAGTGTCTGGCCTATTGTAGGTGCCATTGGCTTGTTCTTAATCGCCTCTGGTGCAGGCCTTTTCGTGCAACAGTTGAAATCAGGTGCATCCGGTGGCGGTTATGTGCTGCTGGTTGGAATAGCTGTGATCCTATTCATGCTGGTAGGTTGGTTTAGAACCGTGATCCAAGAGTCGATGGCAGGGCTCTATTCTAGCCAAATGGATCGATCGTTTCGCCAAGGTATGAGCTGGTTTATTTTTTCGGAAGTCATGTTTTTCGGCGCTTTTTTCGGGGCACTATTTTATGCCCGCATGTTCGCAGTGCCTTGGCTCGGTGGCGCATCGAATAATGCCATGACCCACGAAGTACTCTGGCCTCAGTTTGAAGCTATTTGGCCGCTCATTACTACGCCAGATGGCACTAAAACCCAAGCTATGCCATGGACTGGACTGCCATTAATCAACACTATCGTACTGCTAACCTCCTCAGTTACCTTACATTTCGCCCATGTCAGCCTAGAAAAAGGCAAGCGTTCTGCCATTACTCTCTGGCTTGGTATCACCATACTCTTGGGTATGGGTTTCCTTGCCTTACAGGCAGAAGAATATATGCATGCCTACCGGGAAATGGGACTCACCCTGACCTCTGGGATTTATGGCAACACCTTCTTCCTGTTAACTGGCTTTCACGGCATGCATGTCACACTGGGGACGCTCTTTTTATTCGTGTTGTTTTTCAGAGTGTTGAAGGGGCACTTTAGCGCAGATAAACATTTTGCGTTCCAAGCGGGGAGTTGGTATTGGCACTTTGTGGATGTGGTCTGGCTGTGTTTGTTTATTTTCGTTTACGTTCTCTAGTGCTTTAGTAAGGCGTGGGATTGGGGCTAATTAACCCAGTCCCTAAGGCCACCAGCAATAACAAGATAACGAGCACGGAGAAAATCACTCGCCGCCCAAGATAACGGCTCATAGGCACTTTTTCATCACCTTTCACCATAATAAACAAGGCGCGACCTAGATTAAAAATGATGAATAGCAACAGCAGAACTAAGACCAACTTAAAAATGAACAGGCTATTCATACAATATCCTCATGTTCTGCTGAATAAATTAACGGTTTTTCTACTGATATTGACTGTGGCTGTATTAACTATATTGGTCAAGTTGGGTTTATGGCAGTTAGCCCGTGGTGAAGATAAAACGACGCTTTTAGCCCAGATGGAAGCAAGGCAAGCTTTGCTGCCATTAAGTTTTGAGCAGCTCCAACTCAAGGTCGGCAAAGAAGGTGTGACTGGTTATCGACTGCAAGTACGCGCCACTCCCGCAAGCTCACAAATCTGGCTGCTGGATAATCAAATCTATCAAGGTCAAGTGGGATATTTAGCCTTTCAACCTCTGCAAGTAGAAGTTGAAAAACCTTGGTTGCTGGTCGAGTTAGGCTTTGTTGCCGCTGGCTCCCATCGGGATGAGTTGCCTCACATCACTCCCCTAAGCGGAGCATTAAATATCGAAGGCAGACTTTATCAAAAGCAAATCAATCCCTTGAGCCAAGCTTTAATGGCAGAAACAGGGACAAGCATTCGCTTTCAAAATTTAAATATGCCCGAAATGGCTAAGGTATTAGGGCACCCAGTGTTACCTGTCGTGTTGCAACCAGAGCAATTACCTTCCCTCACATTGCCCCATCCTTGGCAACCTTTCCCACTGTCGGCACAAAAACATTGGGGCTATGCGTTGCAGTGGTTTTCGATGGCAGCCGTATTTGCAGGGCTAATGCTGTGGCAAGGGATTAAATATGTAAAACGCCATAGCGCCCAAACAGTCGCAAACTCAAGGAGCAAATAGGGAAATTCGTACCATACTTAACAAGACACCAATAAAACTAAATAAATATAAAACAATAAATTAGGGATAATTTGAATGAGAGGAGCAAGCATGAACTCCCAAAACAAATCTAAACACAAAGCATTAGGGCTATTACTGCTGGCGTTTATTGCACCCGTAGTGATTGCTAAGCTAGTGCTGAGCCTCAATTTATACCATGGCGGTGCCACCAATCATGGCGAGCTGATCAGTCCCGAAACCAGTTATGCCAGCCTTGGGGTTGAAAATTCTAATCCCAAAGAATGGCAACTACTGTATTTATTGCCCACCAAATGCAACGATGCTTGCCGCGAACGCCTGTATATTTTGCGCCAAAGCCACACAGCGCTAGGGCCAGATCAGGCGCGAGTAGAACCGCTCATCCTCACCCATCCCGACAGCGATCTTAACGCCTTAAGCACCTTTAACTTCAATACTCGTCCCGCCAATGCAGGCTTAAGCAAATGGTTAGATGAACAGCAGCTAATCATAGTCGATCCCTTAGGCAGCTTAGTACTGCGCTACCCTCAAGTGCAGGGCAAAGAAGCACATTTAGCTCAAGGCAAGGCACTGATTGCGGATCTGCGTAAGTTGTTAAAACTGTCGAGGGTAGATTGATGCAACTAACTTGGACCCTACGCTTAACCTTAGTCTTTACCCTATTGGTGATTTTAATGGGCGCTTACACCCGCCTATCGGATGCAGGGCTCGGCTGCCCCGATTGGCCAGGCTGCTACGGCCATATTAAAGTGCCCACCCAAGACCATGAAATCGCCCATGCGCAAACTATATTCCCAGATCACGATATCAATCCAAAGAAAGCTTGGCTGGAAATGATCCACAGATATATCGCAGGCGGACTTGGCTTACTGGTGTTGTTCATCTTAATTTTGTGCTTAAAAACACCGGAAGCACCCAAAAAGTTGCCGATCATCATAGTGCTGCTGATCCTTTTTCAAGGAGCGCTAGGTATGTGGACAGTGACCATGAAACTCATGCCAATAATTGTGATGTCGCATCTTATTGGTGGCTTTAGCCTAATCTCGCTGCTGTTACTCCTTTACCTGCGAACCCGACCTCGGCGTATATTTAATAGCGAAACTCATGCTCGACATCTCGCACCGTTAGCATTGGTGAGCCTATTCGTCCTTGTGGGTCAGATCATGCTGGGCGCTTGGACATCATCGAATTACGCGGCGCTCGCCTGCACCGCATTACCCATCTGTGAGGGAAATTGGGTAGATAACTTAGCAATAGCCGAGGCATTTTCACCGTTCCAAGGCCAACACCCTAGCTTCGAATTTGGTGTGCTCGATTACCCTGCACGAATGACTATCCACGTAGCCCACAGAATTGGCGCTATCGTCACTGCCAGCTTGTTACTCGTGCTCGCCTACCGATTATTTGTTGGCGCTACGGAACTTAAGGCTTTAAGCCTTTTATTAGTGGGGCTAGTCATACTACAAGTGAGCTTAGGTATTTCTAACGTAGTGATGCATTTACCACTCGGTATTGCCGTGTCTCACAACGGTGGTGCGGCACTACTGCTACTGACCTTAGTCACAATCAACTATTTTTTATGGCGCAAAGCATAAGCGAGGGATCCAAGATGGCAAAACCACTCTCAATCACCAGTAGCCTGCCCACTTTCAGCGTAACATGGCGCGCCTATTTTGAAATGACCAAACCTAAAGTGGTTGCACTGATGCTGCTCACAGTCTTAGTCGGCATGTGTCTTGCTGTGCCCCATGCAGTCCCCGTTCAACCTTTAATCGCCGGTATGCTGGGTATTGCTATGATGGCGGGTTCTGCGGCGGCGTTGAATCATCTGATCGATCGCCGTATCGATGGCTTAATGGCGCGCACCTACAATCGCCCACTGCCTAAGGGACGCATTTCGGCCACGCGCGCGTTAATTTTCGCCGCTAGCTTAGGTAGTTTTGGCTTTATCGTCTTATATTCCTTAGTCAATCCACTCACAGCTTGGTTGACCTTTGCCAGCCTGATTGGCTATGCCTTGGTTTATACTGCCTATTTGAAACGCGCAACATCACAAAATATTGTGATCGGTGGCCTTGCGGGAGCTATGCCACCCTTGCTGGGATGGACGGCAGTGACGAACGAATTTCACGGCCATGCGTTATTGCTAGTGATCATCATTTTTACGTGGACGCCACCACATTTTTGGGCACTGGCCATTCACAGACGCGCCGAATATGCCAAAGTAGATATTCCCATGCTGCCAGTCACCCACGGTGTCGAATTTACTAAAACCTGCATCTTGCTCTACACAGTATTGCTGGCGATTGCTTGCCTGTTACCTGTGCTGGTTGGCATGTGTGGGCCAGTGTATTTCGTCAGCTCGAGTTTACTCAGTACGGGATTTATCTATAAAGCATGGCAACTTAAATATCGGGATCATGATGGCTTAGCGATGCAAGTGTTCCGCTTCTCTATCTACCATTTAATGTTGTTATTTATGACATTACTGCTAGACCACTATTTGTGGAACTAGTGTATGGAACGAGTTTGTCGCGCTAACCTGTATTTATGGAGCGAATAATGCAGAAAAGAATTTTAGTCATCGCCATTTTGTTGTTCGGTCTTGGCGGCCTATTTGCGGTGAAATTTAATCCACCAAAACCTATCGAGTTAGAGAGCGGTTTTCTGTTTCCACAGGCCTATGAATTAGCGCCCTTTGAATTGATTGATCAACACAAGCAAGCTTTTACCAATGCCAGTTTGCAGGGAAAATGGAGCTTATTTTTTATCGGTTTTACCTTTTGTCCCGACATTTGCCCTACGACCTTAAATAAACTTGCGGCAGCTTATCCTGATCTAAACAAAATAGCGCCATTGCAAGTGGTGTTTCTATCCGTCGACCCCAAACGGGATACACAGGATAAACTCTTAACCTATGTGAATTTTTTCAATCCAGAGTTTAAAGCTGTAACGGGTGAACAAACGCAAATCTTCCCGCTCACACGCAGCTTAGGACTCACTTATGCCATGGTGGGTGAAGGAGAAAATTACCAAGTCGACCATAGTGCGGGTTATGTGTTGGTGTCGCCGCAGGGAACGCGAGTTGCGGTATTTAAACCTACGGCAGCGTTAGGCAAACCGCCGCAGGTATTAAATGATAAATTAATTAGCGATTTTGAAAAAATAGTGGCGCAATACAAACCTAGCCGTTGATCACTCTTTGACCCAAGAGCCATCGTCCTTTGGCCTTACCCAAGGCTGAGAAAACCAATAGTAGCCATTACGCGCCTTACTCGGCGCTGTGCAGTTATAACGCGAGCGCCCCGCGGGCAAGGCTAAATCCGCTTGAACACTAAACTCGTTTTCATTGAGCCAAGTCGGCTGTTTTGAGCCTTGACCTTGGATATAACACATCACTTGCTTAGCAGATATATCACTCATATCGAGGGTCACTTTAAGCTCTGGACGCCAATGACCACCCTTTAACTCAGGATCACTTGGGGTTTGTGCAATCACAGGCATATTTAAGCTGTATAACTTTGCCTTAAGGCTTTTTAGGTCAGCATATTGTCCAGCAACGGGGAAACGCGGCAGGGCCGTTAATGGCGAATAGGGCCCCGCGGCACCGGACTGTTGCCCAAAAGCGACAAAGCCGTTCTCAGTTAACATATCCTGCAACGCTTGATTGTACTCACCATATGGATACGCCAACATTTTAAAATTGTGCCCTGTGGCATCTGCAATCGCTTTTTCTGTATCTAAGATATTGGCTTTTATCCGCGCTAACCACTGCGCCTGTGATTCATTTTCTAAGGCGCGGATCAAATGTTCGTGCGCCCAACTGTGGTTAGCAATATCGGCGCCTTCCTTGGATAGTGTGATGAGTTCATCCCAAGTCATCATCTCGGTAAACTTTTGTTTAATCGGCTCAATTGCCACAAACAAGGTGTAGGGGAATCCAAATTCCTTTAGGATAGGATGCGCAGTAGTCGCTATACTGCGATAACCATCATCGAAGGTAATTGCGATTGTTTTAGCGGGTAAATCTTGTTTTTGCTTGATCGCTTCAACCACTTTAGAAAGCGGGATCACCTTAAAGCCGTCATCGACGAGAAACTGCATTTGCTCACGAAATTGCGCGGGCGTAACGCTGGTTGCCGCCGGAGTGGTTTCTGACACATGGTGATATTGCAGAATGACCACGGCATGGGCAGAAAACGTCATTAGCCCTATGAGTGCCAACAGCACACGTTTAACCATAATGTAAACACCTCTGAAATTAATGAATACTGCTAAATCAACTTGGCTCGACCTCATGCTCAACGGCGCGAAAAATCGCCAGTTACTGGCGCTCGCCCTGCCGATGATACTCTCCAATATCACTATCCCGCTGTTGGGCTTAGTGGATACGGCTGTTATAGGTCATCTGAGTGAAGCCTATTATTTAGGGGGAGTCGCTGTCGGGTCAACGATTATCACATTAATCATTTGGTTATTGGGATTTTTGCGTATGGCGACGACAGGTTTAGTCGCGCAAGCCTTTGGTGCTGACGATCTTCACGCCCAGCACAAACTCTTAGTCCAAGGCGCTATGCTAGCGATGTTATTGGGCGTAGGCGTTATCGCACTGCAAGTCCCGATATTGAATTTAGCGTTGGGATTATCCGAAGCGAGTAGCGAGGTCGAGCGTTATTGCCGCGAATATTTTCAGGTACGGATTTGGTCAACGCCCTTCGCCCTGCTCAATTTAGTGATGTTAGGTTGGCTCTTAGGGCGACAACAACCTAAAGCCGCCATGTGGCAGCTGATTTTAGCCAACCTTGCCAATATTATTCTCGATGTGGTGTTTGTCCTCGGCTTGGGTTGGGGCGTTAAAGGCGCTGCCCTCGCCTCAGTCTTTGCCGATATCACCGCTTTCTCAGTCGCACTCACTATGGTGTTGCAACAACTCAAGCGCGCACCCGAGTTTCACTTATCTCAGCTATTTCCCCATGTCACCTTAACGGGTTATGGCAAATTACTGAGGCTCAACACCGATATTTTTGTCCGTAGCCTCTGCTTGCAGGCAGCTTTTGCCTTTATGACATTCCATGGTGCAGGTCTAGGTGATAATACCGTTGCGGCCAATGCCGTGTTATTGAATTTACTGCTGTTAATCTCCTATGCACTCGATGGCATTGCCTATTATGCCGAGGCAGAAGTCGGTCGAGCTTATGGGCAAAAACAGGCAGAACAATTAAGGGAAGCTGTGATCTTAGCTTGGTGCTGGTCGGCCATAACGGCACTAGGATTCTGCGCTGTATTTAGTCTTTTTGGCAGTAATATTATCGCGTTATTGACCAGCATTAATGAGGTCAGAGCCACTGCGCAAACCTATCTTATCTGGCTAATATTCTTGCCTTTATGGTCCTTTAGCTCGTATTTATTCGATGGTGTTTACATAGGTGCCGCTAAAGGAAAAGTGATGCGCAATAGCATGATACTCGCCACCTTTGGCGCGTTTTTCCCAACATGGTATTTACTGCAGCTGCTATTACTACCAGAGCAAGGCAACCATGCCCTCTGGGCCGCGATGAGTGTCTTTATGATCATCAGAAGCCTAACGCTCGCAGGGCATTATTATTTCAGTCAGGCCTTTTTACATAAATAAATCTGTAAAGACAGTAGTTTACTAATCTCAAAATCATTATTATGTTGATTTTACAATTGTAACGAAGATGTGAATCGATAATGAAAAGGATTTTACCGCTGCTATTGCTGTGGCTATGTAACTATACGGTTGCCAACACTGCGCCACAATTACCCGTTGAAGCCTTTGCAAGCATCCCAGATGTTAGCTCTGTGCAGCTCTCGCCTAATGGCAAAAAAATCGCTTCTGTTGTACGGGTCGATCAAGCCAAACTCAAAGGTACTGTCGTTAGTATCCAAGATATAGAAACAGGCGAAAAAAGCATTCCGCTGCACACGGATAATCAAAAATTTGTCATCCTGTCTCTGCAGTGGGCAAACGATAATATCTTACTGATCAGTGCTAAGTTTCCGGCTAACCGTTACGGTACACCTACAACCGAAACCCGCCTTGTTAAGTATGATTTGACCACGAAAAAGACCTCGAGTGTCCTTCCGCGCAGCGTCTTAGACCGTCTTAATTGGATCCCGCAACATCAGGGGCAAATTATCGATCTTATGCCAGATGATCCCGATAATATTTTACTGTCATTAGACGGAATGGGCGAAAACGTAGGCGAAGACAGCGTTCTGAAAGTCAATTTAGCGCAGGGGAAATCCAGTTACACCCAAAATGCTAAAAAGAAGATTATAAGTTGGATTACCGACAGGCAGCACAAAGTCCGCATTTCTATCTACAACGATGATACTGAGTACCGTATTTATGAACAGGCCGAGCAAAAGAGTGATTCACGCTTGCTTTGGACCTTTAAAGCTTTTTCTGAGGACACTGTTTGGCCATTAGGTTTTGATGCAGACCCTAATATCCTCTACGTTCGCGCCTATCACCAAGGTTTCGAAGCCATTTTTAAAGTGAACCTGACCGACCCTAATCTTACAAAAGAGTTGGTTTACGCCAATGAAGCAACTGACGTCGAAGGGGATTTACTCTACTCGCAATTAAAGAAAAAAGTCATTGGTATCAGTGAAGGCGACGGCGAGGAATACACCTTCTGGGAAACAGAATATGTTGGACTACAAAATGGTCTTAAGGCTGTATTACCCGATGCTCACAACTATATTACTCAATTCAGTGCAGATGAACGCCGCTACATAGTGTATTCCACCAGCTCGACCGAGCCTGGCACTTATTATTTCGGCGATAGGGACGAAAAAACGTTATATCCCATCGCGAACAGATACGGCAAGCTCAATAGTGAGCTACTCGCCAACACCCAACATCTAACTTACGAAGCAAGGGATAAGCTCAAAATCGATGCTTACCTAACAGTGCCAAAGGGACTCGAAGCTAAACAGCTACCGACGATTATTTTCCCCCATGGCGGCCCGATCAGTTACGACAGTAACGGCTTTGACTATTGGGCACAGTTTTTCGCTAATCGGGGTTATGCGGTATTTCGAATGAACTTCAGAGGCTCGGCAGGTTACGGCTATGAGTTTATGAAGGCTGGCCTAAAAAGCTGGGGACTCGAAATGCAAAACGATGTTGAAGACGGGACTCGTTACCTAATTGCTCAAGGGATTAGCGATCCTAAACGCATTTGTATTGCCGGTGCGAGTTATGGTGGTTACGCGGCCTTAATGGGGGCAGCTATGACTCCCGATCTTTACCGTTGCGCCATCAGTGTGGCTGGTGTGACCGATGTGGCCTACCTAGTCAAATCAAGCCGCAGACATACCAACTATGAAGTGGTTAAAGAGCAAATAGGAGATGATCTCGATGCCCTCTATGAGCGCTCACCTATCAGTAAAGCAGATAAAATTAACATCCCAGTATTACTGCTTCATGGCGATAAAGACAGAGTCGTTAAGGTTCAACATAGCCGAGAAATGTATGACGAGCTCAAATCACTAAATAAACCAGTGGAGTATATTGAGTTGGAAAATGGTGATCATTACCTGAGCAATAACGACAACAGACTCGCGACGTTTAAAGCCTTAGATAAGTTCTTAGCTGATAATCTCAACCCTAAGTTATAACTTAACAGCTGCACTTAAAGCGAAAGCCAAATATAAAAAACGCGACTCAAGGTCGCGTTTTTCATTCAGCTCAACAAACAAGATTAAGCGTAAGAATGTTCACCGTGTTGGTGATCTGTCACGTCACGTACGCCAGTCAACTCACCTGGGAACATGTCTAACAATTGTTTTTCGATACCATCCTTCAGGGTGATATCAACTTGAGAACAACCATTACATCCACCGCCGAACTGCAGTACGGCTACGCCTTCTTTGGTAATTTCAACCAGCATGATATTACCACCATGGCCAGCTAACTGAGGGTTGATTTCAGATTGGATCACGTATTCGATACGCTCGACTAAAGGTGCATCACCAGACACTTTACGCATTTTTGCGTTAGGTGCTTTGAGCGTGAGTTGTGAACCTAATTGGTCAGTCACAAAATCGATAGTGGCATCTTCAAGGAAAGGTGCACTCTTCTCATCGACCATAGCATTGAAGCCAGTGAACTCGATTTCAATATCATCACTTTCTACTGCATCCGGTGGACAATAAGACACACCACACTCGGCTTGCGAGGTACCAGGACTGATCACAAATACACGAATATGAGTGCCTTCAGGTTGATCTGCTAACAACTTAACAAAATGGGCTTGAGCCGCATCGGAAATGGTAATCATGAAAACCTGCTCCGTCAGGGGATACCTGAGTGTTTTAGTAAGAATTAGCCGTATGATACTCCGACTCACCTTCGCTTTGTAGTCCTTTGGATAGCAAGTTTATGGATTTTTGCCATAGCGATCACGATTTATTCATCATAAACAAGCTTTAAACGAATGTGTTGTACGCGAGTGAACTGCATCATTTACAAACAAAAGCGACCCAATTGGGTCGCTTTAAGCCAGACATAAAATACAAACTATTTAGCCGCTTCTTGTCCAGCGATACGACCAAAGACAATGATATCAGTGTAAGCATTTCCACCGAGTCGATTGGTTCCATGGGTTAAACCAGTCACTTCACCCGCAGCAAACAAGCCCGGAATCACCTTTCCTTGTTCATCAAGTACACGAGTACGTGTATCAACCGCAAGGCCACCCATTGTATGGTGCACAGAAGGTGTCGCTTTTAAAATCCAATAAGGTCCTTTACTTAAATCAACCAATCCTGAGCGATGATTAAAGGCTTCATCCTTTCCTGTTACGGCATAACGATTAACGTCTTTAATCGTTGATAACAACTTGTCTTCAGGAATATTAAAGACTTTAGCGGCTTCTTCTAGGGTGTCGACCTTATACATTAGCCCGTCTTTTGTGAATTCCTTCAGTTCACCTTGATGCATTTCAACAGTATGGGCAACATCTTCAATAGCTTGGTTCCAGAGAACATAAGTATAACGGCCTGGTTGGGCTAGAATGGCCTGTGAAATCACATCTCGGCGTTCCAATTCTTCAACAAAGCGCTCACCCTTCTGGTTGATTAACACCGCACCAAAGAAGCGAGAGTCTGCAATCAAGGCAATTGCACCCGAGGTTGGGCTACAAATAGGATATGACTGGATATATCCCATATTTTTAGCTACTGCATGTATTTTTTCTGCCATCACAATACCGTCACCAGTACCACCTGAATGACCAGTGCTGCCATATCGTTCATCTAACTCTGGGTTATATTTTTTACGCATTTCCATGTTAGACGAGAAGCCACCCGTGGCAATCACAACACCGCGTTTTGCATAGTAGGTTACCGTTTTGCCATTATGAGTCGCTTCTACACCCACAATTCGGCCCGTTTGATCTTGAATTAACTTTTCAGCCTTAGTGTTGGTATGAATTGGTAAGCCCACTTCTTCAGCTTTAATAGAAAACTTGCTGATCACCTCTGCTCCGGTATGACCTTTAGGGATTAGCGCCCGTTTCACGCTGTGTCCACCAAACTGAAATAATTGATCTGGGTAAAATTCTACTTTGACGTAATCCCTTAACCACTCCGCAGCATCAACCGCATTATCGACCATGGTCTTAACCATTTCAGAGTCACCTTTGAAATCGCCGCCTTTTAGCGTGTCGCTAATAAACAGCTCTTTGCTATCGGTCACTCCCATATTTTTTTGCACCCAACTACCGGCCACATTCATCTCAGCGCCAGAAATCAAAGAATTACCGCCGATAATAGGCATCTTTTCAATAATCACTGCACTTCGTCCCGCAGTCATAGCCTCTAAACCAGCACTGAAACCTGCACCACCCGAGCCAATAATCACCACATCATAGGTATATTCTGCTGGTGTTAATGCTTCATTTTTTTTAGCTGAAGCGACAGCAACTAACGTAACACCTGCGGCTTCAATACTTTTACCCACAGCTTCTTTAAGCGCTTTAGACGTTACGGTTGCGCCTGCAATACCGTCAACCTCGATAGAGTTATTATCAATAATTGCCTGTTTAACATCTTTAAATACGGCACCAGCAAGGACCTTATTTTCCTTTTGCTTTAGTACATCAATCGCCACAATGTGTCCGTCTTTGAATGTGGTTTCGACCTGCACTTCGCCATGCTTGCCTTGAGCGGTTCCCTGGCTTTTTACTATTTGATGGGTAACTTGGCAGCCGACAATAATTGCTGTTGCCGTGGCAGCAATACCAATAATGGATTTTTTATAATGCATTACAATTCCCTTATTATTTTTAATGAAAACTAGAACAGCATCAAATTAAATGAGATTCTACTTATCAAAAATTCAACCTATTTGATAAACCGTTAAAACTGATAACCAACAGATATACCGTATTCAATCCCATCATTATATTGCGAACCCCAGCTATCATAATGGGTGATATATAACTTTGAAAATATTGAACCTGTGAGGCTTGTTTGTAATGTTGTAATTATCTGATGGCCATAGCTGTCATATGAAAATAATGATTGATGCGCTTTACCCCTATCAATTTGTGCTTCATAATTCAAACTTAAACTATTTTTTAAACCTAGCAACTCAAATGGGTACTTTGCATTTAAAACCATGGCATAACCTGACAGATCATTAAACTTCTCTGATGTGGGGGAAAAGCTACCAATGGTATAATTTAAACCGACACCATAGTTTAGTGATAAATTTTGAATTTTTGCATTATGGGTAATACCTAAGTAAAGATTATCTTCAACTAGCGTTTCACTCGCAGAGATAAAGTTCTGAGTCCAGAAGTTGAACTGCGACTCTCCCAGCTTATTTTCAAGTATCAATAATGACTTAATGGTAGTTTTACCATCAAGGTTCTTCTGATTTTCCGCGATTTCAGCAGGGTTTTCGAGCTTAAGATTAGCAAAGTAAGTACCCCAATCAGCAATGCCTAAATGATTCAACTTTACAAAAGGTTGATTAAAAACACCTGGGTTATCATTTTTTGCGGCACTAGTATAAAACTTATAACCTAAATCCACGCTCGTTTTATTCACATCAGCATATACTGAACCACTAAAAATAATTGCACTGACTAAAATAGATGCCACACTTTTTTTACACATAGAGCCCCTCTCAATCATGTATTCTAGGAAGTATTTTAAAATACTTATCGACCAGTAAACTTTATATAATAAAGTTACTACGAATAGCATGATGACTATGTGATCTAAGCCCAACGGCGCTTTTGCATTTTAAAAGTGTGTGGTTTAATGCAGTAAATCTATAGTTCCCATTCTTTAGTTATTAGATATGACCAGCCTAGCTGTAAATAAATTATTTGCAGATGAGCTAGTAAAAATCCAACCCAGTTGATTAGCGAGACGTTTCACTAGTAAAAGCCCTAAACCAAACCCATGACGGCCATTACTATTATAGGAATTGGCTATCTCTACACAACGACCAATTTGAGTAATGCTAATATCCATCCCACCATGCTCAATACTATTCCTCAATAAATTGCTTAATATGATTTTTAGCGGATAAAGCTGAACGGGCAAGCAAGTATCGTCACACAATAATTGAATTTTTTGCTCATAACCATGTGCCCGTTGCTGCTCCTCGATAATACTGGCAAGTAAAGGCGATAATGCTACGTTTTCCTTTTCTAGGTTTGAACACTCTTTATTAGTTAACCATAGTAGGGTTTCAATAAGTGACTTCATTTGATTGGTCGCTTGGGAAGCATACAGAGTTGCCCCCTTAAGCTCACCTTGTTGTAATGCGAGGATTTCGAATGAAGATTGGCATATGGCGACTGGCGTACGTAACTCATGGCTAGCAAAGCGTAAAAAATTGAGTTCTCGCTGCTGAGCCTCCTGAAGTTGTAAAATCGAGTTATCTAAAGCATCAACAATTGCCTTTAATTCAGCATATTCTTGTTCTGGTAAACTCAGTTTCCCTCCTCTTTCCCAATCATGTTGTTTAATCGCATGACTAATTTGATGAACAGGCGTAATCACTTTACTTTGCATATAAAACGCTAAGCTTGCACTGGCACAAAAGGTTATCAAGACAAGCAGCAAGATCGCCGTCATATTTTTAGGGGCAAAGTGCAAATCATGGGTAACACTAAACTGCAGCCAAACGTAGAGCGGCTGGCCAGCTTGGGTATAGTACACACTCAGCGCGTTAACAATGGGGCCTTCTGCATGCTCATAGTGAATTGTGCTCGCATCAGTTAAGACTTCATTGTTACTTAACTCACGAATTTGCAGCGGAATATCTCGCCAATGAGGATAGACTGTTAAGTTATCGGTTTTTAGAAGTGGTTGATGAAGTAATGATTGCTGAGTTGGCTCCGCCAGCTTCAGTAATGCTTCGGCCGCTTGCCCTGCATTGTGCATTGTGACTTCATGCATAGAAATCATACCTGCACACATCATGCAAAGCGGGATAAAACTATTTACACCTAAGGTTATTAATAGAAAAATAACTCCCCACACTTGATAACTACGCTTGAGGCTAAGTTTAGGCGCTTGCATTGATATCATCTCTAAGGCTTAAACCGACGCCACGAATCGTATGTAATATTTGCCGTTCAAAGGGGCGATCGATCACTCGGCGCAAAAGATGAATATGGCTGCGCAAGCTATCACTATCAGGTGTAC
Organism: Shewanella sp. SM101; assembly: GCF_025654465.1. Lineage (NCBI taxonomy): Bacteria > Pseudomonadati > Pseudomonadota > Gammaproteobacteria > Alteromonadales > Shewanellaceae > Shewanella > Shewanella sp. SM101. The sequence goes on along the minus strand of NZ_JAKKRH010000017.1, from coordinate 41,398 downwards.
TGTCGGGCCAAAGCATTCGCTCAATCTCTTCTCTACTCACCGTTTCTGGACTACGCCTAGCTAATAAAGCCAGGATCTGCCATCCGGTTTTAGACAAAGCCAGCTGTTGCCCTTGCCGATACACCATGTGGTTTGCAAAATCGATTTCTAGGTCGCCAATAGTCAACCTTTGGGGCGCGGGACGACGCTGAGCAACCACCTTCAATCGCGCGACCAGTTCCTCCATTGCAAAGGGTTTTACTAAATAATCGTCCGCGCCCACAGCAAACCCACTCAAGCGATCATTCAGACTACTACGTGCAGTTAACATGATTACTGGTGAGGTAATGCACTGTGCTTTCCAGCGTTCACACGCTTCAATCCCATCACCATCCGGCAAATTTAGATCGAGAATAATAGCGTCGAACTGCTGCTGACTAATGAGCATATCCGCTTGTGCCAAGTTGAAAGCGTAATCACACTCTATACCACTCAATTCAAGATATTGAATGATGTTGTTAGAAAGAAGTCGATTATCTTCAACCAGTAATATCAACATATTTAGATCAACTCATATTGATGGGCTAAATGGATTAAATTTGCTCTATTTGTAGCCCCAAATTTCTTACGCATGGATTCCATATGATATTCAACTCCTCTGACACTTATCGGGAGCTGAGTTGAAATTTCGTCGTTTTGAAGACCGTTTGCGACCATAAGTAGGATATCTCTCGCATTATCTTTAAGCAGAGAGCTTTGTAGAAATGGATTGAACAATTGTTTATTACATTCAAAAAGCTTGTTCTGAGCTTCCTTTAAAGTGCCTGCCAATCCCTCTAACACCACCTCCGAAGCACTAAGATGGCTAAGTAGTATAAACCGGCCTGCCCAATGACGATTAGAGTGGAATGAGATGGGCCAGCTCAAAACACTTTGAATATTATGCTTACTAAACAGTAGGCTGGTCTTATCATTTTTTTCACTCGTGAATCTATACATATAAGATTTTGAAGTATCCAATGAAAAACCAAAATTGAAATCATGGGAGGCTATCTGATTTAAATAAAAACGCTGTAATTCAGCCATAACAGGGGAAGAAGCTATGCTGGCGATAGGTTTTCTTAGTGCCGTAGGAGAGAACAGATTGGTATCTTTTGGAAAGTGATAATTTTCATACGCACAATGTGGAACTCCTTGAAACCAGAAACCACAAAAACCATGTAGCTTCAAAGAGTAGTTTATCGCCTGAATAACGTCCTTCAGCGTTGATGCCGTATCTGCATTTGATCGCGCCAGTTTAGCGTCCATAAATACCCTCCAAACGAAATAACATAGAAAGGTATCTCAATACAAAAAATAAACAAAACCCATTGATACAGATACTTACATCTTGTCGCAAAATTAAAACTTATTCATTTTTACGCAGTATTTTTGACATAATTTTGACATACACAAAGATATAATGGAGCAATGCTTTTAACCTTTTTAAATATCATCCAACAAGCCTGGCGCCTCTGCCCTTGCCAAACACCATACTTGAACATGCACATAACGCGCTTCGAATAAGCGAGCAATTTCAGAGACTGTAGTACCGGTGGTCACCACATCATCCACCAATGCAACACGTTGGAACGCAAAATCATCCGCTAACATAAAGGCATCATGTAAGTTGCGTCGTCGCTGCGCCCCCGAAAGCCCCGCCTGCGGTCGAGTGTCTTGTTGGCGCGTTAACCCTTCGCTCACTAACGGCAGTTGCAAGAGCTGCGATAACTCATGGGCAATTAACCAAGCCTGATTAAATCCCCGTTGTTGCAAACGTTTTGGATGTAATGGAACTGGCACTATCGCTTGAGGCAGCGAGATTAATCCTTGCTGTTCTAATACCTTAAGTCGTGCCACTAAGGCGCGACACAGCACGGGCAAAGCGGCAAGTTGACCTTGATATTTAATCGCACCAACCCAAGCCCCCAAACCTTGATGATAACTACAAGGTGCAATGACTTTACGTGGCTGGCGCTTTTGGCATTCACCGCAATAATCGACTTCTATTTGCATCGACTTACCGCAACCTAAGCAAATAGGCCCATGATATAAGCCAGATTGAAGACAAACGGCACAAATGCCAGTCTCGGGAAGTGATATGGATTGGTGGCACAGCAGGCAACGGTTAGGTAAACTGCCCGCCAACCACCTTGTACCGAGTTGATAGCCTAAACGCATTATCCGCAAAGCAGATTGCGGCCAAATCCTTTTGACAAAGTGCGGCATACATTCACCTATTCCATTTTTGAGGCACTCAAGTGAGCCAAGTGACATCCACAAACCAAGCAAATTTGCATATTGAAATCAGCGGCCAAGGGCCAGATCTGGTGATGCTTCACGGTTGGGGAGTGAATAGCGCTGTGTTTACGCCATTACATGAGTCACTGTCTCAGTATAGGGTGCACTATGTAGACTTGCCGGGCTTTGGCCATAGCCAAATGGTTGAAGGTGGCCTATCAACCTGGGTAGATACCTTAGTCGCTGCATTGCCTGAACACGCTATTTGGGCCGGCTGGTCACTCGGTGGACTCGTTGCGACTCAGGCAGCGTTAAGTTATCCACAAAAAATCAAAGGCTTGATTACTATTGCCTCATCCCCTTGCTTTATGGCAAGGGAAGACGAAGCATGGCCGGGCATTCCGCCACAAGTCCTTCATCAATTTAGAGAACAACTCGGCCAAAATTTACCTAAAACTATAGAGAGATTTCTGGCGATTCAAGCCATGGGTAGCGAAACCGCCAAGGAAGACATCAAACAACTGCGCGATCTTGTCCTCGCACGTCCTTTACCCAATACCAGAGCCTTAACTCAAGGCCTAAATATGCTGACCGACGTCGACTTAAGGCAGCAACTGATAGAGTTGCAACAACCTTGGCTAAGGATCTGGGGCCGACTCGACGGGCTAGTGCCCAAACGCGTACCACCTAAAATGCCCATCACAGCTCAAAGTGAGGATGTGATGCTCGCTAAAGCCTCTCACGCGCCCTTTATTTCCCATCAGCAGGAGTTTTTGCAGGTATTTATGCCTTGGTTAACGTTACAGACACGTTAACGCTTTATCTTTGAGCGATTAATGACTAGTATTTAACCATTAATGTGCCAAGGAATTTTCCATGTTAGTTGTCAGTAACTACCCCCAAGTCCCGCTAGCGACCAGTAATGTCGCGACGGACTCGGCTCGGGTCGACAACCAACTGAAACCTGTGGTCATCCCACCACAAGCGGCAACTAAAGGTCACGAAGAACGCGCCTTTAATCCACAGAATGAACGCACTACGGATCAAGCTCAACAACAGGCAAAAACGCTCGAGCATAATCAGCAGCAAGTTCAAGAAAAACAGCAGCAACAGCAATCCTCACAGCAACAGAACCAACAACAGCAAGAGAAAAAAGCGCCCCTTGTCGTGGCCGAGCGTGTTTTACCTAAAACGCTAAAAATTGCAGCAAGAGGCCAAGCGGCACTGCAACGTAAGGATATACGCTTAAAGGTCAGTCAAGGTGCAACAAGTTATGCCAGTAGTAGCGCTAAAGCGAATGTTCGACAATCGCTTCAAGGCGAATCGAGTCAATTTTATCAACAACTTGGGCAACGCATTGGTCAGTTCTATCAACAACAGACTCAACCAGAACAAGAATCTATTATGTCGACGTGGATTTAACCTATTCCAATCGTATTAATCCATTTGCGCACAAAATTAACCTGAATGATAAACAAAAATGCCGCTAAAAATAGCGGCATTTTTTATGCTGTTTAACGCTTATTTAGGCAAACGATACAGCTCTTGCTGGTAGGCTAAACTGCCCCACAATGCCCAACTTAAGGCTTTCTTCTCTAACGCTGCCGCAGCTGCCGCATAAGGCGTTAACTGCTCAGTTTTTTCATTATATTCGAAACCCTGTGCCTCTTTCTCTGGTTGCAGAATGACCACATCTTTACCTTCCATCAGCGCAAAGTTTTTATCGTATTGCATCAGAGCACGCCCTGGCCAATCATCGCTGACTTGGGTCAAATCTCGGCCCAGCATAGGGTAAGAGTCAGATATTCCAATTAAGGATAACAAAGTCGGCGGCAAGTCAATTTGACTCACGATACGATGATCGCGTTTTGGCGCAACATTATCCCCAAGAATTAATCCCGGAATACGGAAACGCGATACTGGCACCAGATCCGCACCACCCACTCGACTGTCATGGTCGGCAACCACGATAAAAATCGTATCTTTCCAATAGTCCGCGTTTTTCGCCAATTTGAAAAACTCACCAACCGCATAATCAGCATATTTCGCCGCATTGTTGCGAGTTTGCTTCGGTTGTTCATAAAGTTCGATACGATCATCTGGGAATTCAAATGGATCATGGTTGCTCGAACTAAACACTAAACTAAAGAAAGGCTTACCTTCGCTATGCAGACGCTCAAACTCACTGTTCGCCTTGCGCATTAAATCTTCGTCTGACGCGCCCCACGAACCCACGAAGGCTGGAGATTTGTAATCTTTCTGATCTATGATGTCACTAAAGCCGTTGCCCAAGAAGAAGCTACGCATATTGTCGAAATGGCTCTCACCACCATAAATAAACTGCGTTGTATAACCATGATTTTTAAGTAATTCAGCAATACTGAAAAAACCAACTTGGCTCTTACCTAGCTTCACCACAGCGCGAGCTGGCGTTGGCGTAAAACCTGTTGTCACTGCTTCGATTCCGCGTACAGATCGTGTACCAGTAGCGTACAAGTTATCGAAATACCAACCTTCTTTAGACAAGGCATCGATATTCGGTGTCAGGGGTAACCCACCTAAACTACCGACAAAACGGGCGCCTAAGCTCTCTTGCAGTAGGATCACTAAGTTCTTTGGCTTACCAGTATAACTGGCTTGGTTAAAGCTCAGTGATGGGATATCCGTTGAAGTAAAGGCACTTTCAGGGCGACCACTTTCCTGCCGAATCGTTGCAATAATCTCCGTGTTATCTAGCTTGCCATACACTTTAGAAGCATCTTCTTCACTATCCATCTGCTTGATGGCAAACACCAAGGAATAAGCAGAGTTAATCACTAAAGAGTTCACTAATGGATCGTCAGCAAAGGCCACCAGAGCGGGGTTAAGCGGACGATGACCCAAGGTTGAACGGGCACCTAATATCGTAATTGCGATAACAATTAACGCTAATACTGGACGCCAATACCAGCGCGGAAAGCGCAGGTTTCTCGTCAGTTTACCGCTGAGAACCCAACCGCCCCAGAGTGTACCTATGGTTAATAATATTGAGAAAATAAGCTCAAGCTTACGACCCGCCCACAGCATAGAAAGCACTTCTTTCGGGTAGATCAGATATTCCACATACAAACGATTCGGACGAAAACCGTATTCTTCAATAAAGGCGGGGGTCGATGCTTCTAAAAACAGCATTATCCACAGACCGACGGTTAACCACACCCGTAAAATCGGCTGCCATAGACGGCCAATAAAATGATCACCTGAAAATAATGCGGTTCCTAAGGCAGCAATACCCCATAACCAGCACAGGGTAGCGATATCGACGCGTAAACCTTGGATTAAGAGATGCGACCAACCATCAACAGCGGCCACGCGATCGGCTTGCCACAGCCCTAAAGCGATGCGGCTCGCGGTGGCAATGAAAAGCACTAATAGCGAGAAAATAAAGATGGCGCGAAAAGGCCCATGGGCATTGTTTCGCCCGCGAGGTGATAAACCAGATTGCATGTGTTACCCCAAAACGTGTAAAAAGAGCCACTCTGCTTTGGAGTGTCAATTTGAAAAATCGGTGAATAAGCTGTGCTATGACAACCGATTTTGCTTAACGTTGCATTAAATGCCGACTTTATATTCCCTAAGACGACATTTATGCAACAATTTTGTGAGTAACAGGTTAAAAATCGACTCGGACATGACGTATGTCCGAGTATTTACATTACAGCGTCTACTTTTTCAGCTTAGCGAAGGCATCGGCAAAGGCATTGCCCATGGCCGCGTTTGCTGGCGCTTTAGGTGTTTGCTTTTGCGCAGGACGCGCAGCCAGTTTCGCTGACTGCGGTGTTTTACCATGATTAGTTCTGGCAGGATTGTGCGGTCTTTGCTGCGGCTTGCTTTGGTCAATAGCTTCATCCAAACGCATGCTCAAACCGATGCGGCGGCGCTCAACGTCAACTTCCATTACTTTGACTTTCACCACATCTCCCGCTTTCACCACAGTGTGCGGGTCGCTGATGAACTTGTCGGTTAGAGAAGAGATATGCACGAGCCCATCTTGATGTACGCCAATATCAACGAAGGCACCAAAATTAGTCACGTTGGTCACTACGCCTTCGAGTACCATTTCAGGTTTCAGATGTTTAAGTTCTTCAACACCATCTTTAAACTTGGCGGTTTTGAACTCACCGCGGGGATCGCGTCCTGGCTTATCCAGTTCGGCTAAAATATCTGTGACCGTCGGCAGACCAAATTCCGCCGTAATAAACTCTTCTGCCTTGATGCTGCGCAGCAAATCAGAGTTACCCATCAGGCTCGCCAACTCTACTTGCTTAGTCTTAGCGATAGTTTCCACTAGCGAATAAGCCTCTGGATGCACAGACGAGGCATCGAGTGGATTGTCCCCTTCTCGAATACGCAAAAAGCCCGCCGCTTGCTCGTAGGCTTTAGGCCCTAAACGCGGTACTTTCAGCAGCTCTTTACGATTCTTAAACTGACCATTGGCATCGCGATAATCGACCACGTTTTTCGCTAACGTCTTATTTAAACCAGCCACTTGTGACAATAACGGCACTGAGGCCATGTTGAGATCTACACCCACGCCGTTTACACAGTCTTCCACCACGGCTTCCAACGAACCCGATAATTGGCTTTGACTCACGTCGTGTTGGTATTGACCGACACCGATAGACTTAGGCTCAATCTTCACTAATTCGGCTAATGGATCTTGCAAGCGACGGGCGATAGACACTGCACCACGAATCGACACATCAAGATCAGGAAACTCCAACGCCGCCAATTCCGATGCAGAATACACAGACGCACCCGCCTCACTGACCATCACTTTGGTCAAATGTGGATGGGTATCTTTCACTTCGGCAATCAGCTCAGCAGCCAGTTTGTCAGTTTCCCGTGATGCAGTGCCGTTACCAATCGCAATCAGCTCAACCTTATGCATTTTGACTAAGTTAGCCAAAGTACGGATCGACTTTTCCCACAGATTTTGCGGTGCGTGTGGGAAAATAGTCGCATGGCACAACAACTTACCCGTGTTATCGACCACAGCGACTTTAACACCGGTACGTAAACCAGGATCGAGTCCCATGGTGGCTTTAGCGCCCGCAGGAGCGGCCATCAATAAATCACCTAGATTACGGGCGAAAACTTTAATGGCCTCGGCTTCGGCGCGTTCGCGCATTTGCGAAATAAACTCGGTTTCCATCTGTAGCGCAATCTTGATACGCCATGTCGCCGTCACGACGGTTTTCAACCACTGGTCGACGCTGCTATCACCCAATTTCAGCCCTAAATGATCGCAGATAATTACTTCGCAGTAACTGCCTTGGCCCGCTTCGGCAGCAGGATCGGCATTCATAGATAACGCTAAGAAACCTTCGTTACGGCCACGCAGCATCGCCAGCGCACGGTGTGATGGGATCTTAGCTAACTGCTCTGTATGCTCAAAATAATCACGGAATTTCGCGCCTTCTTTCTCTTTACCTGCAATTAAGCGGCTTTCTAACACACTGTTTTGGCTTAAATGTTCACGCACTTTACGCAGTAATTCCGCGTCTTCGGCGTAGCGCTCCATCAGGATATAACGCGCGCCCTCGAGCACAGCTTTCACATCGGCGAAACCCGCTTCGCTATTGATATAACCCGCCGCTTTGGCTTCGACATCGGCGCTACGGTCAGCCAGTAAGGCATCGGCTAATGGTTCAAGCCCAGCTTCGATAGCGATTTGGCCCTTAGTGCGGCGCTTAGGTTTGAAGGGCAGATACAAATCTTCGAGACGTGTCTTGCTGTCTGCGTCGTCAATAGCCCTTTGTAATTCTGGCGTTAACTTACCCTGAGCTTGGATGCTAGACAGAATCACTTGGCGTCTGTCGTTCAGCTCACGCAGGTAACCTAAACGTGTGTACAAGGTACGCAGTTGCGTATCGTCTAATCCGCCCGTGGCTTCTTTACGATAACGGGCAACGAAGGGAACTGTCGCACCATCGTCAAGCAGAGTGATGGTTGCGGCAACTTGTTGCTCACGAACATTCAGTTCTTGAGCGATAATCTGAGCGATGTTATGTGCATTAGTTTGCATAAATAAAGTGTCGTGCCTAACTGTAATGTAAGTCGTTATTGCGCCAAAGATACCACAGGCGCCCCGTATGTTTCATGCTAAAGCCTAGGTCAAAGCAGAGTCTTTGATCTTTCATCGCCATGCCATGGTGACCGCAGCGGTTGTCACGGCGGCAACCCTGTCGCTAATCTGCCTCGCTGGCGAGAGTGGTTTCAAAAGGAGTGTAACGGATCTGATTGATATACCACTCTTTTGGACCCGATGGCGTTTGCACTAGCACCTCATCATCCACTTGCTTGCCGATTAAGGCACGCGCCATGGGCGAGTCGATGGTGATATAGCCTAATTTTGTATCGAGCTCATCTTTACCGACGATCCGATAACGCACGCGATCACCGGCTTCATTTTCAAGCTCAAACCAAGCGCCAAAGAATATTTTGCCTTCCTGCTGCGGCGAGTAATCGACGATTTTTAATTCTTCTAACCGCTTAACTAAGTATCTGACTCGGCCATCAATTTGTCTTAACAAACGCTTGTTGTAAGTGTAGTCCGCGTTTTCACTTCGATCTCCCTGTGCCGCGGCCTCTTGGACTTTAAGGGTGATTTGCGGCCGATATTCTTTCCACAAATACTTCAATTCTTTATCTAAAGTTTGCCAACCCTGTCGGGTGATCAAATGCGCTTTCATACTCATTACTCAATCGTTGGATTAAACGACCACAATTGATGCGGGATAATATATTGGACTGATGATACTCAGACTGGACGCTAAAGTTAACTCACTAAATCATCTCTGTGCATAATGGCTTTTAAATCACCTCTTTTACTGATGCCAATTTAGTTACAATTTCAGCTATAGCGTGAATAAACGCGAGTATTCCCATGCAATTTCATTTGCTTAGTATTAACATTGGGCAATCAATGTCAGCATTTATCGCATTCAAGTTACTAAGGTGAGCTAGTCGCCTTGGTTGAATGCGGCTATATTAGGCAGATTCGTTTTCAATTTCAGCCAGTTGGTTAATCTTAACTGTTTCTCATCAGTAGAAGTAAGCACCAATCTGAGCAATTAAAGGACATCCCATGGGACAAGAAACCTCGAAAATCCTCGTCGTCGATGATGATATGCGCCTGCGAGCGTTACTCGAGCGTTACCTGATGGAGCAAGGTTATCAGGTGCGCAGCGCGGCCAATGCCGAGCAGATGGACCGCCTATTAGAACGTGAAAACTTCCATTTACTCGTGCTCGACTTGATGTTGCCCGGCGAAGATGGTCTGTCTATCTGTCGTAGACTGCGCCAGCAAGGTAACCCCATTCCGATCGTGATGCTGACGGCCAAGGGCGATGAAGTCGACCGCATTATTGGTTTAGAGTTGGGCGCTGACGATTATCTGCCAAAACCTTTCAATCCACGGGAATTACTTGCGCGGATCAAAGCCGTGATGCGTCGCCAAACCCAAGATGTGCCCGGTGCGCCCGCTCAGCAGGAAGCACAGATTAGCTTCGGTGAGTTCTCGCTGGATTTAGCGACCCGTGAGATGTACCACGGCGACGAATCGATTGCGCTCACTAGCGGTGAGTTTGCCGTACTTAAAGTGCTCGTCACCCATCCACGCGAACCCTTGTCTCGGGATAAGTTGATGAACCTCGCCCGTGGCCGCGATTATTCGGCGCTAGAACGCTCCATCGACGTGCAAGTGTCACGTCTACGCCGCTTAATCGAAAAAGATCCCGCGAATCCTCGCTACATTCAAACGGTTTGGGGTTTAGGTTATGTGTTTGTACCCGATGGTGCTGCGCGTCGATGAGCCGCGCTGCCATCTTAATCTCCTGCGGTTATTGAGCCCACGATGAAACCTAAGTTTTGGTGGCGGTTTGTGCCTCGCAGCGCGTTTAGTCAAACCGTGATGCTGATTGGTTGTCTACTACTGATCAATCAGCTGGTGTCTTACGTCACAGTTGCCGTCTATGTGCTTAAGCCAAGCTACCAACAAATCAATCAATTAATCGCTCGCCAAGTCAAATTGCTGTTTGTCGATGGCATAGATATTGGCCGCGAACACTTAACCATAGTCGATGCCCTCAATGCCAAAGTCCACGACGATGGCATGAAGATCTACAATCAACAGCAAGCGCATGAAGCGGGTATTGAGCAAGCCACTTACTATGGTTTCTGGTCATCGCAGATGTCGGAATATCTTGGTGGCGATGCCGAAGTCCGCGTTACCCATGGCAGCGTATTACAGATTTGGATCCGTCCACCACAGGCGCCCTCGATTTGGATAAAAGTGCCACTTATCGGCCAAAATGTTTCAGATCTTTCGCCACTCACCCTTTATTTAATGGTGATTGGCGCACTCAGTGTCGCTGGGGGATGGTGGTTTGCTCGCCAGCAAAACCGCCCACTTAGGCGACTACAAAAAGCTGCGATTTCAGTCTCCCGCGGTGAATTTCCCGATCCCTTGCCGCTAAAAGGTTCGAGTGAAATTGTCGAAGTTACCAATGCTTTCAACCAGATGGCACACAGCATGAAGCAACTGGAGCAGGACAGAGCGCTATTGATGGCGGGGATCTCCCACGATTTGCGCACGCCGCTCACCCGTATTCGCCTCGCCTCTGAGATGATGGTTGAAGAAGATCAATATCTTAAAGATGGCATAGTCAACGATATCGAAGATATGGACGCCATCATCAGCCAATTTATTGCGTATATTCGCCAAGATCAGGAAACCAGCCGTGAGCTAGGGCAAATCAATAAACTCATTCAAGATGTCGCTCAAGCAGAAGCCAATCGCGCCGGTGAAATAGAAGTGGTGTTAACTGACTGCCCCGAAGCACAATTTCAAGCGATTGCCATTAAACGGGTACTGAGTAATTTAGTCGAAAATGCCTTTCGCTATGGTTCAGGCTGGATCCGCATTAGCTCACAGTTCGATGGTAAACGTATCGGTTTTAGCATTGAAGATAACGGCCCAGGGATCGATGAGTCGCAAATTACCAAATTATTCCAACCATTTACCCAAGGTGATATCGCCCGTGGTAGTGTTGGTTCGGGCCTAGGCCTCGCCATTATCAAACGGATTATCGACAGACACCAAGGGCAAATTACCCTCTCCAACCGCGCCGAAGGCGGTTTAAAAGCCCAAGTGTGGCTGCCGCTGGAATAACGCGAGATCACATATTTGCAAATCAAATGACAACGCTGACATCCAAGTGAGCACTTGTCATATTAATGTCACCTTAAATTCATAAACTCAGCACAGTTACTGGCTCTGACCATTATGAAGATTGCAAAATGAAAATTTCAACGCTGTCGCTTTCTGCTTCTGCCCTATTGTTATTGCTCGCGGGATTGCTAGCAGCCGTAGTGCTGTGGAGCAGTGATCAGCGGCAACAAATTGAGCAGCAAACACTGACATTACAAGCTATTCAGCAGGATTTTCTCGTCGGTGTACGCCGCGATCTCGATGGCTATTTAGCCAGTGGCAACGCTAGCCAACTTGAACAAGCGAAAACCAAACTCAGCGCCATTAAAAACCAGCTCACGCAGCTTAACCTCGCAGCCATGGGCGCGACCGACAATGACTTGCAAGCCAGCCTAAGCAACTTCATTCAAGATTTAGATACCAAGTACCGCGCCGCGGGTAAACTCGCTGGCAATCCTAGGCAACTGCTCGCCCACGCCGAATCTGAAATGCTCGACTACAACCGTCGTCTGGGCAGTTATGCCGATAAAGGCTTAGCCACAAATGCGGCGGTCGCCGAACAATATCTGCAATTGAGCCGCGATTTACCTTCTATCGTCTACCAACTTTCCCAGTTGACCGATGGTTATCTGATCGGTAAAAATCAGCAGCTCAAGGGCATTTTAGACAGCACCAGCAAAGAGCTAAATACGTGGCACGACACCCTCAGCGCACTGCCGTTAATCGGCGTATATGAACAGCAAGAAGCAGATGAATTTGCACTCGGTGCCAGCGAACCGAAACAAATTGAAATCGGCGAGAGTGACCGCAGTGAACTGCTCAGTCTCGCCAATCGATATAACAAAGAAGTCGCCAATACCCACCAATTACTGCAAACAAACCAAGAGATGCAAGATCAACTCATTCAAGCGATTAGCAATGTGGAGCAACAGCTTATTGGCTTAGGTGAGGCTCAGGCAGCGAAGAACCAGCAGCTGAAATATGAGTTACAGCTAATCCTCTACACTATGGTTTCCATCATGGCCTTGTTTGCGATTGGTTATTTAATCCTGCAGCAAAATCGCGTCGTCAAACCGCTAAAACGTCTCAACCAAGCTTTTATGAAATTAAGCGAATCGAACAGCCGCGAGCGTTTAGATATTAATCGTCGCTGCGAGACGGGCCAAATCGCAGGTCATTTCAACCAGTTACTGCACAGGTTTGAGCAGGAAGACGAGGCACAGCGCCAGCAAATCACTAAAGTTTCTCAATCATTAAGCCAACTAGTGGCGCGCATTACTCAGCTGTCGCAGCACACAGAGCATACCCAGACGATTGTGGCCGATACGCAAACACAGACCGAACATATCCGCAGCCTCGCCAATGAGGTGAGCCACACTTCGGCACTCGTGGAAGACAGCGCCGCCGAAACCATGCGCCAAATGCAGTCGAGTCAAGCACAAGCCGAGGCGGTATTGAGCGCAACCGAGCAAACACAAACCGCGGTCGGTCTGTGCCATTCGTCCCTTGAAAGCCTAAATAACTCAGTGACGGATGTATCGAAAATCATTGATGTGATTGGCAATATTGCCGAGCAAACTAACTTACTCGCCCTTAATGCTGCCATCGAAGCTGCGCGGGCTGGCGAGCAAGGTCGCGGCTTTGCCGTGGTGGCCGATGAAGTGCGTAATTTAAGCCAACGCACCCAAGTGTCTTTGAATGAGATCGTGAAAATTCTGCAACAACTTACCCAATCAAATCATGCTCTCAGTGAGAGTGTCGATGGCATAGCACAGGCCACCAGCAGCCAGAAACTGCGTGCTCAAAGCCTGTGGCAAGTGGCGCAAACAGTGCAAAACCAAGCAAGTGAAATGGCTAATACCGCCAAACAAGGCTCGCTAAATGCCAAAGAGCAAGTCGATTATCTCGATGAATTTGTTCGCACTATGGATAGTTTAAAAGAACAAGCGCAAACCAGTTCACAGCAGAGTGAGGTCATCGCCCAAGAAGTACAGCAGAGTGTAGAAGATATTGAAACCAGCTTGGGGATTGGGCAAAGCCAAATAAACCGTGCGGCCTAAAACCGCACGTTTATTCACTTAATTTCTCTATTTGTGTTTAATCGTCGATTCGACAATTGTGGATATTAGAGCCATCGAACTGACATTCGACATCAACCCATTTGCCTTCAAATGGCGTTAATGAAGCATCAGTCGCTTGATAGCCCCACAAGGTCTTTTGCATCACTAAACCCGACAAATCAAGCTCATTGCTTCGCACTTCAAGATCAACTTCTTTCACTAACCACTGGTTGTCTGCGAGTTCAACACCTTCTATTTGAATCCATTTTTGGTCAAGTGTCGCTAAGGTTAAACCGTCATCGAATTGAGTTCTGGCATCAATATCAAATGTAAATCCATTAATTTGTAGCTGATTATTGGTGGTCAGTGTCGCCAGACCTTCTAGCTCGAACTTTTTACCTAAGGTTGGAGGTATTCCACCATTATCATGTGATGTTTCAAATTCAACTTCTCTGGCCCATAAACCCTGCGGCATAGATTGAATATCTACATCGACTAACTTGCCTTCAACCAAGTTAGCTTGCTTGCCATCTTCAAATTGAGTATTTGTAGTGACATAGAGTCGAGTACGGGCATTAAGCTCAAACTGCGTTTTATCTTGGTTGACCCAAGTAATAGTCCCTTCTAGCTCCATATCGTTAAAAGACGCCGTATCTTCCACCTCGACTTCAGAGGCCAAAAATGAAGCACCACTTTGCTGGCCTTCCACTTCGACCCATGATCCTTCCTGTAAGCTGCCTTCTAAACGTGCGTTGGCATAATTAATCACTGCCGAACCGATATTGAATTGTTGCGCAGTCTTATTTAATCCAGAGACACGTCCCTCGATTTCAGCAAACGCAAAATTGGGGATAAGGTTTATAGAATTAACCTGCCATTCTCCCATTACCGTTGGATAACCATTTACCGCCACCCAATCGCCTACTTTATACTGGGTCGCGTCCGCTGGTTTAACGACTAAATTAATCCCATTAACGGCAATAGTATTTTGATTAACGGAACTGATTTCACCCACAAGGCTTGGATCTAATATGACATTTTTAGCCTGTTGGCCTTCATTATCTATTTTGACCCTCATCCCCATTTGAATGGCATTAACCTCTAACGGCTGTTGTCCATAGTGAATCTTAGCATTAGCGATATTTACGCTATATCCGTTTACAGTAATCGAATTATTGTCAGAAGCGATATTTGTTACTGTACCGTTAATTTTTGCGGGTAACGTAGGTTGTGGAACGATAGGATCGGGTTTAGAGGTATCTGTTGATGAATCATTACCACCGCAACCTGCCAGCAAAATGGCCGTAATACAGACTAAGAGTTTATTCATTTTCTTCCCTATTATGTCTTGTTAAATCAGTGCTGGGCATCTTAGTATGAAGATCGTCAAGCAAATGTGAAGAAATGAATTAACCTATGAAAGTATTAATTGTTGATGATAATCATGATGTTATTGAAACAATCATGGATTATTTAACCCTAGAGGGGATTATTGCCGACTGTGCATATCACGGGGAAAGTGCAATCAATTTAATTCAACAAAACCATTACGATGTCATCATAATGGATATTATGATGCCCAAATTAGACGGTATTAATACCGTCAAAAAACTGCGTGAAGAAATTTATTGTAATACACCGATTATATTTTTAACCGCCAAAGATAGTCTGCAGGATAAAATTGATTCTTTTACATCAGGTGGGGATGATTTTTTAAATAAACCTTTCGCGATGGAAGAATTATGCTTAAGACTGCATTCACTGCATAATCGTGGCCCACGTTTAGATGTGGGTATTTTGCGCTTCAGTGATATCAGTTTAAATTTGCAAACCCATCAAGTTACCCGTGCTGGTAAAGAAATTAAGCTCAGTAAAATTCAGCGCACCATTCTTTCACTGTTACTAAAACATGCGCCCGCTATCGTGAGTAAAGAGCAATTGGTAGATACAGTATGGGGAGATGATGCACCTTCGAGTGATTCACTTCGCAGCCACATATACAGCTTACGCAGTGCACTCGATAAAGGTTTTTCAGACTCAAAATTAGAGACTATCCATGGCCAAGGTTACCGACTTATCCCCTGAGCATTTTCCGAGTTTATATAAAAAAATCCGCCTCACTTTTTTAATATTAACTAGCTTGATGTTTGCCATTTTTTGGAGCCTCATTTATATCGCCGAAGAACAAATTGAGAAGATTAGCCTCGAGCAAACGCTGGCCACAGAGACTCGCGAATATCTAAAGAATTATCAAAGGTTTGGTGATAAAGCACAGTTCCCCGATATCAATGAATTGAAAACATATTGGAGCAAAGAGTTTGTACCAGCTTGGCTGCAACCTTATCAAAATACCGGATTTTACGAACATCAACTGGGTGACGAAGATAAACACTTTTTAATATCCGCTCATCCTTCTGGGCAAGGGCTGTTGTATGTGGTTTATAAGGATGACGCGGACGATTTCCTTGATAGCTATGAAGATAGAATGCACATTTTGATCTCTATTATGGGGATCGGTTTGCTCCTGTTTATCATGGCGTATGGATTGTATTTTGTACGTCTGCTATCCAGTCCTCTCGCTGAGATTGAAAATAAAATCAATCAACTATCACCCAAAAGACCGACATCAACACCGAGTACTTCATACCGTGAAACCCGCCAGATTGAGCAAACCCTATTAAGCAACAAAGCTAAAATTGCCGCCTACTTCACTCGGGAACAAGAATTTAGCCGTTTTGCCTCCCATGAACTACGCACGCCCATTATGGTGATCCAAGGTTCAGTAGAATTGCTCAAAAAAATCCCCAATGCGACAACCGAGGCTCAACAATTAATGGTCAAAAAAGCCATTACACGTATTGATTACGCAGGGCATCAAATGAAAACGCTCACCGAGGCCTTTTTACTTCTCGGAAAAGAAGACATTGAGTCCCAGCACTACAGCCAAATTGATTTAGCACCACGCCTTGAACACATTTTAGCTGAAATGGCGCAGCACTTTGCCAAGCAAGAAATCACCTACAGCTTAACGCTTAAAGATTGCTTGAGCATCAAGGCGCCACTGAGCTTTATTGACATAGTGATAGGTAATTTAATTAAAAATGCTTTCAATTACAGTGCCGGAAACATTGAAATTACGATGCAAAGCAACCAATTATGGATACTGAATCCACTAAGCACTCAAAGTACTGATACATCAGGCTATGGCTGCGGATTAATTATTATTGAACGTATTTGCGAGCGAATGGGCTGGGCATTTTCAACCCAAAACGATGGTGCTAGCTATCAGGCTTATGTTCAGTTTATAGATAATGCCCATTAACTGAAGTTATCTTGGATAAATGACCTCGTTTTAGCAAATTCTGAGTTGCAAACCCAATCTTCACAACCGCTTCACGCTTGTCTTGGCACTATGCTCGCAACACTGTAATAGCCATTGAGGCTGAGTTACATAAAACCATAGAAAGGACAAACAGATGAATAAAATGACTCTTACCGTTTTCGCAATGGCACTTTCATTCACGACTATGGCCAGCCAAGCGGGCTTTCAACCTACAACGGGTGAACCTCAAATACAGGGTGGCTTCCAAGGGCCGAGCGCAAGACAAGTGATTCATGATGTGGTGAGCGCGCTCAATGCCAGTGATGACGCCCAAATTGAGTTAACGGGCCATATCATTTCTTCCATTGGACACGATGATTATATTTTCCGTGACGCTACGGGTGATATTAAGGTCGAAATTGATGATGATTTATGGCGCGGCAACACAGTAACACCTGAGACTCAGGTCATTATTCGTGGTGAAGTGGATAAAGATTGGTCTGAAGTGACCATAGATGCAGACAACATTCAAATCGTACAATAAATTGATTTAGTTAAAGCCAGCCAATCAATGGCTGGCTTTGGTCACATCCAAACTTCATGTCTTAAATACGCTTAGATAGCAGCCAAAACAACTTCAGCTTTACTGGCTTCAAAAGCCTTTGGCTCTTCTACATTCAGTAGAGTCACTACACCATTATCGATGATCATGGCATAACGTTGTGAACGCACGCCACCAAAACCGGCAGTATCCATATCTAAACCTAAGGCTTTAGTAAAGCTGGCATCGCCATCGGCTAACATCATTAATTCAGAGGCATTTTGTGCTTCGCCCCACGCTTTCATCACAAAAGCATCGTTCACAGCAACACAGGCAATCAAATCCACGCCTTTCGCTTTAAATTGATCGGCTAATACCACATAGCCAGGTAAATGCGCTTCAGAACACGTTGGAGTAAAAGCACCTGGCACTGCAAACAATACGACTTTTTTACCCGCGAACAATTCGGTAACTTGGTGATTCACCATGCCATCTTTAGTCAGTTGACCTAATGTGGCAGCAGGTAATGTTTGACCTTGAGCAATCATGTCTTTCTCCATTTAGTTAAAATAACTCATCCATACTAGCCCTATTTACCGCAGATAAACACCGAGAGAAATAAGGGCGATTAGGCTCGAGTTCGATTCAACCGCAGCCCCGCACACAAACTAAGACATAACAAACCTAATACTGAGAAGGCGCCGCCACTTTCCTCAACAACGATAATGTCGGGCTCTCTGTCTCGATCGCTACTCTCCAATGGCAGCGCATACAAACTATCGGTCTCATCGGCGCTAATGGTCGCAACAATATCGCTGTAACCCACTTCATACACATCAATCAACACATCATAGTGATCCGTCGCATAACCCGTGTAAAGCGTGGTCAACACTTCGTAATCGTCCTGTGTCGAATCGCCGTAAATGGTAAATACGTCTGTGGTGTAGTAATGCACCCAAGGGCCACCATCACGACTGAGATAAAGCTCGGCAAATAAATCAGCTCTTTCATTAAGATATGCACCATTGACATCAACGTCGAAGGTCACGCTAAACGTTTGATAAAACCCATCGTAATCAAAGTCTTCAAACAAACGACTGCTGGCATCAAAAATCGAAAAGCTGTGATACACAGGTGCGCGGTAGGGATCTTCACTGGTCGCGCTCGAACTCGGAATCCCTTGGCTCGCATGTTTCGCTGTTACTTGCTCACGCGTCATCGGCGAGGCGCCCATAAGTTGCACTCGGTTTGTCGTCGGCGCTTTGGATGATAAGGCTGGCGCCAAGGATTTCACGGCCGCAGCGGCGACTTCAGTGACATTTTTTGCGGGCGCGGCTTGTTGTAACAAAGCTAAGGCTTGTTGTTCCTGCTCGGCAGCTTGCTCGCTATTTTCCGCTTTTTTAGCAATGCCAACGCTGGCTGCAGTAAATGGCGTTAAGCTTTGCGATGACTCCAGTTCGCGGGGCTGAGCGCTAGCGACAGATGACGCTAAAAACAGCGCAGCAATAGCCGTTGCCATAAACAGCTTAACATTAACTGTGGCTGCCATATCTTGCTTATTGAGTGTGTTCATCTTGAATATCCTATGGATAACCCGTTCAAATTGGAGCTATTAAAGTGCAATGAAGGTGAACATAAGCTGAACATCAATGCCCACTGTTCTCAGTCAGAAGTACGTTCAGCCCGAGTTCATCTGGAATGGGTAACACTCACAAAACTTAAACGATACAAGCGCGAGCATAGAGATAGACTCGCCAACAGAACTTCAGTTCTGTCACGAATAACAAAATAACTGCCAGAGTTAATTTTGAAGGAATTGTGCCAACCAATTGGCTGATCTCTATGTGTTTGTTAAGGTGATGAGGTATTCTTAGTCGACTCGATAAGTTATCCATCTCACTCATTAACTTAAGATCGCTGAACATTGCGGGTACCCGATATGAAACTTGGTTTGACCTTGGCCCTAATCACTTGCTTATTAGCCTCCTTTGGTTGCATAGCAGGTAATGATAGACATGATGATCGCAATCCGCCTCGTAACCAAGGTGCGAAGAATGAGCAGCGCCGTCTAGCGGTCAATAGCCCTGATCAAGCGGTGGCAATGGCGCAACGACAATTTCAAGGCAAAGTATTGAGTGTACAATCCAGCGGATCGGGATATCGTATTAAAATCCTCAATAATGATGGCCAAGTATTTTCTGTTTCAGTAGATGCCGCAACGGGCCGAGTCTCGAGGAACTAACGATGCGATTGTTACTAGTTGAAGATGATATAGAACTACAGACTAACTTAAAGCAACATCTCCTCGATGCCCATTACAGTATCGATGTGGCGAGTGATGGTGAAGAAGGCTTATTTCAAGCGCTCGAATACAACTATGATGCAGCAATTATCGATGTCGGTTTGCCTAAACTCGATGGTATCGCCTTGATCCGTAGCGTGCGTGAACAAAAACGCGACTTTCCTATCCTGATTTTAACCGCAAGGGACAGTTGGCAAGATAAGGTTGAAGGACTCGATGCTGGTGCCGACGACTATCTGACGAAACCTTTCCATCCCCAAGAACTCATCGCACGACTAAAAGCCCTGATCCGTCGCTCCGCCGGTAAGGCCAGCCCCCTGATCTACAACGGCCCCTTTAGCCTTAACACCAGCAGTCTAGAAGTACGTAAAGGCGAAGAACTGGTTAATCTCAGTGGTTCTGAATACAAGTTATTCGAATTTTTTATGTTGCATCAAGGCGAAGTCAAATCAAAAACCGTCCTCACAGAGCACATCTACGATCAGGATTTTGATTTAGATTCTAACGTCATCGAAGTCTTTATCCGCAGGTTACGCAAAAAACTCGATCCTGATAATCAATACAACCTGATTGAAACCCTGCGCGGCCAAGGTTATCGCCTAAAAGCGTTAACGTCTGGGCAAGCAACCGATGAGTAAACGCGCCATGGCGTGGCAAGTGCTGAACTCCCTAAAAGCACGCTTAGTTGCCAGCGCGCTATTATTTATCTTAGTGTTATTACCCTTGATCGGCGTTGCCTTAAACGATGCCTTTACTGAACAAGTTAAAAGCGCAACCAAGAATGAACTCAGTGCCTATGTCTATTCAATTCTCGCGGTGACTGAAGTCGAAAACAAACAAATCTCCATCCCAGAGTTAGTGTTAGAGAATCGTTTTAACCTCATTCAATCAGGACTGTATGCCATTGCAACCACTGAAGACGCCAGCGGCAAACAAGATATAGTGTGGCACTCGCAATCTTTTATGGGGATTACGCCACCGCCACATTTTACCATCCCAGCCACAGGTCAAAGCGCATTTGAGCAAATCGAGCTCGCCGATCAACTCCATTTGATTTATAGCTTTAGTGTCAGTTTTGCCAGCCAAAATCAAAACGTGCCAGTGACAATCCACATCATTAAAGACGAGCGAGAATTTCAGCAGCAAATTGATCAGTTTAATCAACAGCTTTGGACTTGGCTGCTGATCTTAATGTTAGTCATGTTAGTGTTTCAATTGAGTTGGTTACTGTGGACGTTGCGGCCATTGGCACGCTTTACCCAAGAGTTACATTCCGTCGAGCAAGGTAAGTCGATGCAGCTAAGTAGCCAGTACCCCACTGAATTACAAGCGGTTGCTCGGCAGCTTAATATTTTGCTCAATACCGAACAAACCCAACGAAAACGCTATCGTAATGCCTTGGCCGACCTAGCCCATAGCCTCAAAACACCACTGGCGGTGATCAAGAGTCAGGCCGACTTAAGCGAATCCTCCAGTGAGCAAGTATCAGTGATCAGCAGGATCATTGGCCACCAGCTAAAACGCGCCCAAACCGCAGCGGCGGCCTCGTGGCATTTAGGTATTCGTGTCGATGAAATCGCCGCTAAGTTATTACGCACCTTAGCTAAAATTTATCGAGAGCCACAAATCAATCTCAGCGGCGAGATGGTAGAACACGCAGTATTCAAGGGGGATGAAGCAGATCTGACTGAAATTCTAGGCAATTTACTCGACAACGCCTGTAAAGCCGCGAAGTCTACGGTGACATTAACGGTCACAGGCGATGCCTATCAACTGCTAATCTGTATCGAAGATGATGGCCCAGGGATCAGTGAAGCCCTGCAAAATCAAATCTTTGAACGTGGTATTCGCGCAGACTCCTACCTTCAAGGTAATGGTATTGGGCTTGCTATCGTGCGCGATTTAGTCGACAGCTATAACGGCAGAATTTCTGTCTCTCGCTCAGAAACCTTAGGTGGTGCCAAATTTAGCATCAGCTTTGCACACTCAGTTTAAGTCTTTATTTTCAATGCGATAGATTTATTACTTCTCTTAAAACTTGGCTATAAATAAATATTTAACCGCAAAACACTTTCAGCTTATGTTCATATTCACACGCCTAATATGCCCATAACATCCTCGAACAGGATTATTGGAGCAAACCATGAACAGACTACATCGATGGAATTGGCTAGTGTTAACGGCGGCATTAGTGGCCTTGCCTTTCACTACCACAGCACAGGCTGCGGGCATATCTGCGAGCCAAGGATCGAGCACAGCGGCAAGCCAAGCCGAACTCGAACAAATGCTGGCGCCTATTGCCCTGTATCCCGATAGCTTATTGACCCACATACTTATTGCCTCAACTTATCCACTCGAAATAGTGCAGGCACAGCGTTGGTTAACCCAACGCCCCAAATCATCGATCGACCAAATTATGTCGCAAGCCGAAGATCAGGACTGGGACCCGAGCGTCAAAGCCTTGCTGGCCTTCCCGACGCTGCTGCAAAAAATGAGTGAAGATCTCGAATGGACTCAAAGACTCGGTGAAGCCTTCTTAGAAGATGAAGGCCAAGTGATGAACAGCATTCAGTCCCTAAGACAACAGGCTGATAAAGCGAATAGCTTAGCAGACATGGATAACATGGCAATTACCCGCGCCAACAATCAGATCATCATAGAACCCGCTAAGCGAGAAATCGTCTACGTCCCCTATTACGATCCACGCGTGGTTTACGGCACATGGCGTTGGGGTGTGGCTTATCCTCCTGTATATTGGGAATTTGGCGGCTATGCTGGCTATCCCTATCGTCCGAGTCATAACCATTTCTACTGGTCACCGGGCATCCATATTTCCTTTAACTACTTCTTCAGTTCGTTCCACTGGCACAACCATAAAGTGGTGGTGATCGACTATCGCCATTCACACCGATATCGCCCACGGGAAAGATACAGTGTTAGCCATGGCGCACAACCTTGGAAACATAAACCCGAACATAGACGCGGTGTGAGTTATCACAATCCAGTGGTGAAACAACGCTATTACCATGATGATAAATATCGCGGCAGAGATTCACACTCAAGCGGCAGTAAACAGCACTTCAATAGCCAATATTCGAAGTCTAAAGAACGCCAAGATACCCATAGTAATCTGGGTAATATGAGTAATCAGGGCAATAAAAGTCGTGATAATAAAGACTATCACAACGTCAGCCGTGAACGTGATAACCGCACACCGAGTTATCAGAAAACGCAAGCCGAGTTAAAGGAGCGTCGCGCCGCGACTATGGTACAAACGCCGACTCACAAGGAGCGTAATGACATGCAATCAAGACCCGTGCAGTCAAAGCCAATGCCATCGAGGGAGCCGCAGCAAAGGCAATATCAAACTCGGGAGTCACAGCCGCGTAATGTCGATCAACAAAGGGCACAGTCACAAAGGCAAGAAAAACCAAGAACTATGACCCCAAGAGTTGAAACGCCACGGCCTGAAACAAGACGTACAGAGCCACAACGGATTGAACAACCAAGACAAGCGGCGCCTAGACAACGCGAAGAAGTGAGAGTGAGACAAAGTGAGCCACGCCAAAATGCGCAAACCGCTCGCTCGGTAGAACATAACCAAGGTCGATCAACTCAAAGCCAAGAACGCCGTCATAGGGAATGATCCCGCTATGGCCGCAGTAAAACAAAGAGCGCAGTTATCTGCGCTCTTTTTTTTTTAAGTCACTTATTTTTAAATCGATTAAAACTTCAAGGTCAAGGACTGACCTTCTCCCATTCCCTGCCACTCGACACTCAAATCCATAATCTCATTGAGAATATGATCAAAATCTGTTTGGTTAACAGTAGGAACGGCCAAGTCTCGACTGCTACAGGCTTGCTCTAATAGATAAATAAAGCCGTCATAGGTTGGCGTTTCACCCGACCACAGTAGCGACTGCAGGGTCTCAACTATGGATTCGGCTTGCCACACCTCCGTTTTATCAGCGATGCCGCGGGAGGTTTCATTATGCTCTAAGGTAAAGCTGATATCGGCGCCAGCTCTGATCTGCGAGAAAAAAGCGCCTTGAATATGCAGGCGTTTTTCAACCACATAGTGGATCATATCGTGAGGTGCTATACCTTGTTCTGGCATTTGGGTTTGGGTCGCACTACCGTCCATGCGCACACAGCGCAACTGGCCATAACACTGAGTACCTTTAGTGAAGATGACTTGCATAAAACCATCCTTAGTATTTTGATTAACGCATGCATAATGCGAACTCAAGTATAGTCCAACTCTGCGCCAGCATTAGAAAAACAACAACAGTCTACCGTTATAAATTACGCTGGATAAAGCGGAAACACTCTTCTGCCGCTAAGGGTTTACTAAAGTAAAACCCTTGCACTAAGTCGCACCCCATGCTCGACAATAATACCAATTGCGCCTCGTTTTCAACCCCTTCAGCGACCACAGTTAACCCCAATTCATGGGACATAGAAATAGTTGCAGCGCTAATGGCTGCATCGTTCGAGTCGGTCTCAATATCCTTCACAAAGGATCGGTCAAGCTTTAACCTGTCTAAGGGCAAGAGTTTCAAATAGGATAAAGAGGAATATCCTGTACCAAAATCATCGATGGCGAGCTCGATACCATGTTGACGTAATTCCGCTAATAGGCGCGCATTCTGCTCAGGATATTGCATCGCCACACTCTCGGTGATCTCGAGCTCCAGTGCGCCTTTGCCCAACTTGTGCTTCACCAGCACATTGGTAATATCGGCGACTATCGTATCCTTACGGAGTTGATGTGCCGACAGATTCACTGCCATTCGCAACTCAGTGGCACCCGCTGCGCGCCAGACAGCAAGTTGCGCCATCGCCGTTTCTAACACCCATTGGCCAATTGGGATGATCATGTCGATCTCTTCGGCAATGGGAATAAAACGGTCAGGCGCTATCATGCCAAATTCGGGATGCTGCCAGCGCACAAGCGCTTCGACACTGACCACTTGCCCGCTTCTAATATCAATTTGTGGCTGATAATGAAGTCGTAATTCGTCGTTTGCTAACACTTGCCTTAGGCCAGTTTCAATATGCTGGCGCTCAGTGATCAAGGTGTTCATTGCCACAGTAAAGAATTGATAGTTATTGCGTCCAGCCGCTTTTGCGCGGTACATGGCCATATCGGCATTTTT
Source organism: Shewanella sp. SM101 (assembly GCF_025654465.1). Classification (NCBI taxonomy): domain Bacteria; kingdom Pseudomonadati; phylum Pseudomonadota; class Gammaproteobacteria; order Alteromonadales; family Shewanellaceae; genus Shewanella; species Shewanella sp. SM101. Next base: position 16,502 of record NZ_JAKKRH010000017.1, on the reverse strand, counting down.
CATCAAGGCTTCAACACTGTCACCATCATTGGGGAATAAACTGATCCCTATACTTGGCGATGAATGTAATGCTTGATTATTAATCACATAGGTTTGACTCAAACCACTACGCAGCGCCTCGGCCAAACTGGCCACTTCATCATGGTTTGTATCGGACAAGGCAACTACAAACTCATCGCCCCCCAAACGCGCCACAGTATCATTATCACCAACGATGTATTTCAAACGTCGGGCCACCTCTAGCAGCAGTTGATCGCCCACATGATGGCCCAAGGTATCGTTGATATTTTTAAAGTGGTCCATGTCGATAAACATTACCGCTATTTGGCTGTGGGATACCAGAGCATCCTTAAACACCACTTCGAGGCGCGACTGCAAGCTCAGTCGATTAGGCAATAAGGTCAAAGAGTCATGATGGGCAAGGAAATGAATGCGTTCCTCACTGACTTTACGCTCACTGATATCGGTAAAGCTGCCAATATAGTGACTCACGGCACCAGAATCATCCCGCACCACAGACATCATCAACCATTTCGGAAAATCGTAGCCTTGTTTATGCCTATCCCAGACTTCACCTTGCCAGAAACCCGTTTGTTCGAGGGCAGCACGGACTTGAGAATCGATACTTTTATCCGTTCGTTCAGCCTCTATAAAACGGCAGTTTTTACCAATAATGTCCTCTCTGGAATAACCCGTGATCTGAGAAAATGCGCTATTCACATCCACAATGATATCGTTGGCATCCATAATCGTGATGCCTTCACCACTCTGCTGAAATACTTGTGCCAAAAGATTTACCCGCGCAACGGTACGCTCCTGCTCGGTAATATCTTCGACGATAAACAAAATTAGCTGTTCACCATTAGCACCAGTAACTAAAGCCCCGTTGAGGCGCACCGCCACTAATTGGCCATTTTTATGTAAATAATGCTTCTGATAGGGGCCGTAACGGCGCGTCTGCTTTAAGCGCTCTAATTGCTCAGTTTCACTTAATTGATAACGCTTTGGGGTAAGATCCCAAGGATCAAGTTGATTAAGCTCATCGAGCGAATAACCCGTAATCGCTTGAAAGGCGGGGTTAATCGCCACAAATTGACCATCATCTAAACGTTTAAGCACATGCCCCACTGGGGCCTTATCAAATAGGTTTCGATATTTTTGCTCACTTTCGACCAAGGTAGCTTGAAAAGCCTGACGGCGGGCAATTTCCTTCGACAATGCCATGGTTTTTTCTGTCACTTTTTCGGCAATACGTTGGCGCTCGCCGGAGGAAACCAGTGTCATACCGCCCACGACCGCACAAGTGATAAAGGCGAGCAGCAGCATTAGTAGCGATAAGCTAAAAGTATCGCCCATCAGCACCGCATAGGATTGATAAATCACTATATGCCAATGACGATCCGCTAACATCAGATTTGCCTGAAAATACTGCCCAGTTTTATCGCTGAAGAGCTTGCTGCTAAATTCGGGAAACGATTTTTGAGTATTGCTATAAAGTAAGGTACCGCCCGCACTCATATCTGTCAGTTGCCACTGCAACCCTTTTACACTATCAACATCATCAATAATGCCTTGCAAATCAATTACAGCTGAACAAAACCCTGAGATCTTACCCAATCGGTCAAAAGCAGGAGCAATGAGTAAAGTGCCACCAGGGCCATTGGGATCTTGTGCTAATTGAATCTTGGCTGTCATCACGGGTGCTAACGTCGCACGCACTTTTGCTATGGCTGCGGCTCGCGTCGGCTCACTATTGAGATCTAATCCCAAGGCCGCTTCATTACCTATCTGCGGCTGAATATACATCACAGGGACTAGCCAACCATCAGTATTCGCCTGCCAGCCTTCGGGATGAGTCACTTTGTAGGAACCACCAACCACAGAACGAATGGATGCCTCAAAACTTTGCTGATCGGCTGCCGCCACAAGCGGTGACCAAGACCAAGCTCTAAAGCCATCCTTCATCAACATATTTCGTTTGCCAAACTGTACAAACTCATCCTCAGAAACCTGCTCGCTATTATCGAACAAGCTTGCTAAGGCAACAATTTGTTGGAGGTTAGCATCTTGAAAACTTTCAATATTGCTAATAATCGCATTAGATTGAACCAGAAACTTATCCTGCAACTGTTGGCGCTGATTCATATCTGAGTAGTAATAAATCCCCACGCAGAATAAAAAGCCCACCAGCAAAGGCACACCCGTCTGAATGCGGCGAGAACGCCAAATAACTCGCTTATCAAATAGCAACATAGTCAGAGGGATAAATATCACGGCACCGAGCAAATCCCCAGTCCACCAATTTATTAAACTACCCAGTAAATCGGACTGTGGAATCGTACCGTTAATCACTAAGGAGAAATTGCCAAAAACAGTCGCTACAGTACAAGTTAAAGCTAAACTCAAGCAGGATTTAATGACGGCGTTAGGATTATCTAGGGTGAATAAATGATCGACTCGCCCAAGAACATAGGCAGAAAGCACTGCCTGTATAGATGAGCCAATTGAAATCGCAAAGGGCAACCACCCCCAATGGATATGTCCGCTGATGTTGAGATTAATCAACAAAGAACCAATGAACACGCCAATCCAAGGCGCATATTCCTTCCATAAAACACAAGCGGCAATAGCAATACCCGCGGCAGGCCAAATTGCAGCAGAATATCCAGGCGGCAAAGCAATCATCAAACCAATTTTACCTACAATAACGTAAGCTAAGGCGATGAAAATGTTTACCTTAAGGTATGGGATAAATGACTTTATGTGTAGTCCTTCATGCTGACGCACTTCGAGAATTGAGAAGCATCATGCCTACTCACAGGCTCAATCTCAAGCACATATCAGGGGCGAGATAAGTTCACAGTTTAATAATCGGTTTATCTAATGTAAATAGCGTAAATGACTGACACAATCACTCATTTAACGTGATGTTTTTATTTGGGATGCCGATCTCAAATGCACTTAATCACACAGCCAAACTTGGCGAGCCCAATCTTGCGACAAACAAGCTAACCCATCAAGACAACTATCGGCAACATTAGCCCCACCATAGAAGTTAAGCTTAGTCTTTTTGCGGGTAAAGCTAACATGTTTATAGGGGCTATAATCAACTCAATGACACCACAAGCAAATCAACTTTAGTCAAAATGAATAAATGAGAGGCTTCACAATTTTTTATTTTATGAGAACAAAATCAGTTTAAATACTGTTAATTTCGTAAAGATAACGATCCTATTTAGTTTTAATTAAGGTTTTTTTAATACTAAAGCCCTTTTACTACGGGGATCCGCTTTCATTCAATAGCCGCTTCTTGGTATCCTCCTGCCGCATAAAAAAGTTGCATGCTGAATATTTTTTGTTCTGCCAACTGACTCCCTTTCCCGTTCAACCGGATCCGTTAATTGAAATTAGCTCTTAGCCAATTCATTGCTGAAAGATTGAACCTGATTATTCGGTTTTCAACCTTTAGCATGACAAACCTAACCCTGTTTTTCGGGTTATTGTTTGTGCTGCCTGTAGCTGACGTTTTGTACGTATTGATCGGCGGTTGTGTCGATATTAGTGAACTCATCAGCCTCAGCAATGGCTTTTTAGTCGAGTTTATCGGCGCCAGTCTGCTCAGCCTGTTATTGCTCAACCCCCTCGTTATTCTGCAGTTATGGCATTTAATCGACTGCTGCTTCAAATTTTTCAATAATCTCGATTTAACTAACGCTTCACTTTTTTTAGCACCCCCAAGGCTAAAATCACTCGAACATACCGCCCACGGTTGTCGCGCCCCGCCATTTTAACCCTCTGTTTTTAAATTCAAATTAAGCATTAAGCGCTGAAAGCTGCTCTTCGATTTCGTCGGGATGGCGGCACATTTTGTGTCATTCCTCTTGGGTTTCAGGATTTGCGCTCAGATAACGCCGCTTAGTGCGACTGCCGGTTCACGCTTGGCAGAGTTGTAAACCTTAGGGTTAGAGGAATCTTCCTTTGTTAATTCGAAAATTAAGTAAAGCGGCAATCGCGGCAATAGCATTCACGCTCGCGGGTTGTGATGGCGGTGTGTTGGACCCTAAGGGCCAAATCGGTATCGATGAAAAACACCTGATTATCGTCGCCACCCTACTCATGCTGATTGTTGTTATCCCTGTGATTGCCATGACATTGTACTTCGCGTGGAAATATCGCGATGGCCGTGATCAAGAAATCTATGCGCCTAAATGGGCACACTCAACAGCGATTGAAACCGTCGTGTGGATAGTGCCGATTGTGATCGTAATAGTGCTCGGTGTGATCACTTGGGGTTCGACCCATGATCTTGATCCATATAAGCCTTTAGTGCACGAAGCTAAACCCGTCACGGTTGAAGTGGTGTCGCTGGACTGGAAATGGTTATTCATTTATCCAGAACAAGGCGTGGCATCGGTCAATGAGTTGGCGTTTCCAGCCAATGTGCCGGTGAACTTTAAGATCACCTCTGATACTGCGATGAACTCCTTCTTCATCCCGCAGTTAGGCAGCCAGATTTACTCTATGGCGGGCATGACTACTAAATTGCATTTGATCGCTAACGAGCCAGGCACCTTCGATGGTATCTCGGCTAACTACAGCGGCGCAGGATTTGCGGGCATGAAGTTTAAAGCGATTGCCACTCAGACACCTGCCGACTTCGATGCATGGGTTGCCAAGTTAAAACAACAGGGCAAGACATTGGACTCAGCGGCCTACGCCACACTGGCTAAACCGAGTGAATACAATCCGGTTGAATACTTTGGCTCAGTGAGCAAAGGGATGTTTGACCAAATCGTGATGCAGTACATGCACATGGACTCACATGACGGCATGAAAGGTCACGAAGGAATGGACATGCACGCAGGCATGGAACACATGGGCACTGAACACACATCTGACATGGCAGACATGAAAGGTATGCACGACATGGCACATATGGCAGGCGAGCACGCGATGGAAAATACACAGAACATGGCCGACATGGATAGCTCAACACCTTCTGTACCGTCATCAGCACAGGACTCATCCACAGAACCTTTATCCTTAGAGCACTCATCCACTCAAAAAGTGGAGGCGGAGTAATCATGTCATTTCTCGGTAAATTAAGCTTAGATGCGATTCCGTATCACGAGCCTATCATCATGGTGACCTTAGCGGTCGTCGCAGTGGTAGGTTTGTATATTGCAGCCTTAATCACTAAACACAAAAAATGGAGCGTACTTTGGAACGACTGGTTAACCTCAGTTGACCATAAACGCCTAGGTATCATGTACATAGTGTTAGCTTTGGTGATGCTCATTCGTGGCTTCTCCGATGCCATTATGATGCGTACCCAGCAAGCACTCGCCACCAACGGCGCCGCAGGTTATCTGCCGCCTGAACATTACGACCAAATCTTCACCGCCCACGGCGTGATCATGATTATCTTTATGGCGATGCCATTTATGATAGGTCTGATGAACTTAGTGTTGCCGCTGCAAATTGGTGCCCGCGACGTTGCCTTCCCATTCTTGAACAACCTCAGCTTCTGGCTTACCGCCTCTGGCGCTGTGTTGATCAATATTTCATTGGGTTTAGGTGAATTTGCTAAGACAGGTTGGGTGGCGTATCCACCCCTCTCAGAGCTGGCTTACAGTCCGGGAGTTGGGGTCGATTACTATATCTGGGCACTGCAGATTTCGGGCATAGGGACGACCTTAACCGGGGTGAACTTTATCGCCACCGTACTGAAGATGCGTGCCCCTGGCATGAAGCTGATGCAAATGCCAATCTTCACTTGGACTTGTACGTGGGCGAACATATTGATCGTCGCGTCATTCCCAATCTTAACCGCTGTGTTAGCCCTGCTGACACTCGACCGTTACATGGATTTCCACTTCTTCACCAATGACGGTGGCGGTAACGCCATGATGTATATCAACCTGTTTTGGGCGTGGGGACATCCTGAAGTTTACATCCTGATTTTGCCTGCTTTTGGTATTTTCTCCGATGTGATCTCAACCTTTACCTCTAAGCGTCTGTTCGGTTACACCTCTATGGTGTGGGCGAGTGGTGCGATTTCAATTCTAGGTTTCATCGTTTGGTTACACCACTTCTTCACCATGGGCTCAAGTGCCAACGTCAACGCTTTCTTCGGGGTGATGACTATGGTGATTGCGGTTCCAACCGGGGTAAAACTGTTTAACTGGTTGTTCACTATCTACCGTGGCCGCCTACGTTTAACGGTACCTGTGTTGTGGACACTAGGCTTTATGGTGACTTTCACCATAGGCGGTATGACAGGTGTGTTATTAGCCTTACCGGGTGCCGACTACGTTCTACATAACAGTTTGTTTTTAATCGCACATTTCCATAACACTATTATTGGTGGTGCGGTATTTGGTTACTTAGCAGGCTTTGCTTACTGGTTCCCGAAAGCGACAGGTTTCCACTTAAATGAGCGTTTAGGTAAAGCGTCATTCTGGTGCTGGCAAATCGGTTTCTATGTAGCCTTTATGCCGCTGTACGTACTGGGCTTTATGGGTATGACACGCCGTATCAACCACATTGATAACCCAGCGTGGAACGTATGGATCTACTTAGCCGCCGTGGGTGCTTGCATCATCATGGTCGGTATCATTCTGCAGTTTATCCAACTGTACGTGAGTATCCGTGACCGCGACCAAAACCGCGATACTACGGGCGATCCATGGAATGGCCATACTTTAGAGTGGTCAACCGCTTCACCACCGCAGTTCTATAACTTCGCTAAGCTGCCACAGGTTGATGATATCGATGCCTTTACCGATGCGAAAGAAAAAGGCGTGGCTTATCAACGTCAAAAACACTACCAAGCTATCCATATGCCGAAAAATACCCCAAGCGGTATCTTAATGGCGCTGGGGATCACTGCCGCTGGTTTTGCCGCTATTTGGCACATCCTGTGGTTAGCCATTGTGGGTTTAGTGGGCGCTTTCGTGGTGTTCCTGTTCCGTGCTTATAACAATGACGTCGACTATTACGTGCAACCCGATGAAGTGGCTCGCATTGAAAATGCCCACTTAAACAATGTAGTAAGGGGCTGATATGAGTATTGCAATCCCAGCAGATTTAGAAGTAGCTCACGCAGAAGATCACCACGAACACCATGACACCAGTGGCAACACTCTGTTTGGTTTTTGGATTTACCTGATGACCGACTGCATTTTGTTTGCCTCGGTTTTCGCAACCTATGCCGTGCTCTACATGAACACGGACGGTGGCGTTTCGGGTAAAGACATTTTCGAATTGGACTTTGTGCTGATTGAAACTGCCGCCCTGCTCGTTAGTAGTATTACCTATGGCATGGCGTTGATTTTTGCTAAGCGCCACAACAAAGCCGCGACCTTGGCTTGGTTACTCGTCACCTTCGCCCTCGGTTGTGTGTTTATCGGGATGGAAGTCTATGAATTCCATCACCTGATTGAACACGGCAATGGCCCACAGCGTAGCGCTTTCCTGTCGTCCTTCTTCACCCTTGTCGGTATGCACGGCTTGCACGTGACCGCAGGTCTGATTTGGATGGCGATCATGATGATTGAAGTGGCGAAAACCGGTTTAGGTAATCGCAGCATCACCCGCCTGAGCTGCTTAAGCTTGTTCTGGCATTTCCTCGACATAGTGTGGATTTGTGTATTCACGGTCGTGTATTTATTGGGAGCACTTTAATGAGCGCACATAGTCATACTGATAAGCCTAACCATGGCACTGACGATCTGGCCGCGAGCATTAAGTCATATCTAATGGGCTTTGTGCTGTCAGTGGTATTAACCGCCATTCCGTTTTGGGCCGTAATGACCCATCACTTCGAGAAAGCGACCACCCTTAGCTTAGTGCTAGTGATGGCGATAGTGCAGATAGTGGTACATCTTAAGTACTTCTTACACTTAGATTTCTCGAAAGAAGGCAAAGTAAACACCTTCTCCTTCCTGTTTACTGCCCTGATTATTGTCATGGTAGTCGGCCTGTCGGTGTGGATCATACTCGAAGCCAACGCTTTGATGATGTAACGAGAAACAGTCTATGCAAATACAAGACAGATTTATGTCACCGCAATGGAAAGCACGCTTCAAAGGGTATGTACAGGTGACTAAGCCTGGCATCATTTTCGGGAATCTGATTTCCGTTGCTGGCGGTTTTTTATTAGCCGCCAAAGGCGACGTAAATCTGGTCTTGATGCTAGCGAGCTTAGTAGGATTGTCCTTGGTCGTAGCCTCGGGTTGCGCAATCAATAATTGTATTGACCGTGATATCGACGCCAAGATGCAGCGAACCTGCAAACGCGTGACCGTCACGGGCGAAATTGCCGTGGGTAACGTACTCGCGTTTGGACTCGCCTTAGGCGTGTTGGGCTTTAGCATCTTAGCCTTGTTTACCAATGCATTAGCCCTGCTATTTGCCGTTATTGGTTACATAGTATATGTGGGGGTTTATAGCCTCTACATGAAACGTAACTCAGTGTATGGCACTTTAGTTGGCAGCTTCTCGGGCGCAGTACCGCCCGTGGTTGGCTATTGCAGTGTGACAGGGCAAATGGACATGGGCGCGGCTATATTGCTGTTGATGTTCAGTTTATGGCAGATGCCACATTCTTACGCCATCGCGATTTTCCGTTTTAATGACTATGCGGCAGCCAATATTCCTGTGCTACCGGTTGCAGAAGGCATGACCAAAGCAAAGCTGCATATCGTGCTTTATATTGCCGTGTTCGCCTTAGTCAGTGCACTGTTGCCACTCGCGGGTTACACAGGTATCGCCTTTATGGCGGTCACCTGCGCAACCAGCCTGTGGTGGCTTGCCATGGCATTAAAAGGTTATCGCCACGGCGTCGACATGCAACGCTGGGCTCGCCAAGTGTTTGGTTTTTCAATCATCACTATTACGGCGCTCAGTGTGACTATGGCGCTCGACTTCCAAGTTGTGAGTCAGGCACCACTACTCACTTTAGTGAAGTAAATCCTAAGCTTTTAGCTAGTTGTCTAGTCCTGAAATAAGTTGATAATACAAAAGCGCTAACTAAGATTAGCGCTTTTTTTCTCTCCTAAAACAGCCCCTGAAGCATCACTTCTAAGTGAACATCATTCGCCACCACATACCGGGTAGGCTAGTAAAGCCAGTCGTGTAGTGTTTTAACTCGCCATCTTTAAAGATCATAATGGTTGGCGTCGCCTGCAATGACCAATCACGGGCAATCTTGCTGTCACTATCGTTAATAGTGTCAAAGCCATAATCCTGATGCTGAAGATATTTTCTCAGTTTCTCATCCTCACCCGAACTCATGGCAACCGTCACCACGGGGTAATAGGCCGACATTTGATTAACCGCCGGGCTGACAAAATTACACACAGGGCACCAAGTGCCCCAGAAGTACACCAATACCGCCTGATCTTGGCTGAGCGTGGCAATATCAAGCGTCTCCCCAGCCAAGGTCGTCCCTTGTAGCTGTGGCAAATTATCCCGTGGGATATCTTTGCCGCGCCAGATGTCCATCACGCTGGTCACGATAATGACAATGAGCAGCAAAAGTGCCAGCTGCTTAATCCAGCCCAATATGCGTTTAGGTAAAGATATCGAAACTTGTTCGGCGCTCATATTTTCAGTTTCCTTTGGCTGCATCTTAACTGCTCTTCTGCGTCTTATCTTTAGCGGCAATCGCGGCTTCGAGCTGCTCTTTTAACACTTCGTAAGGCACTAGTCCGGGAATAAGCGTATCGGCCACTATCATACTTGGAGTGCCACCTATACCTAACTCATTCATTAAATTAACATTGTCATCTACCATTTTAGCGACGCGCTCATCTGTGTTGCCGACCCAGCGCTCGGTTGCCGTCAGTTTAGCGACCTTAGCGATGGCTGCGGCATCGAGTCCACGCGGACTCGACATCAACATATCCTTCACCTTGAGATACTTTTCGGGCTCGTTTAACCAAACCGTTTGGGCAAAATCGACCGCCATTTTGGAGCCTTCGCCCTGCAGCGGCACCATTTTGACTATGATTTTTAACTGCGGAAATTCTTCAATCAGCTGGTTCAGCGAAGGCTCGATTTTCTTGCAGTATGGGCAGTTAAAATCAGTGAAGTACACCATCTCAATCTCAGGTGTCGCAGCGCCCTTCCACGGATCGCTTTTGGTCTCATACATGGCTTTATGATGAGTCACAAGACTGGTTTGCATGGCTGTATTTGCACCCTCTTGCTCCCTTGCTTGCCACGCAATAATTGCTTCTCTCATTAGGTCAGGATCATTGATCAAGGCATCTTTAAGAATCGCTCGCACCTCTTGCTGCTGCGCCGCCGATAAACTGCTGTCTTTGGCATAGGCCATGGTGCTCACCGAAGGCAAGGAAACCACCAGCATGGCCATGGCGACACCCGAGACAGCAAACATCTGCAACTTGCGATGTTTGAATAAAGAGCTAAATTTCGACATTTTAGTGCCTCCGATGACTTGAGTATTCCGCATTGATTCAGTGATGTTTTGTGCTTCAATTGTCTGTTTCATAATCGATTTCCATTGTTTCAGGTCAGGAGCTTCCTGACCTGAGTATTTGTTGAGTGCCACTCGACTCGCTATTGAATGAAACTCGCCAGTGATATTGCCGAGTGACATATCCGAGTGAATGGCTGGTCGTTAGCGTTATTTCCCTGCCGCTACGGATGACTTTTCAGGGGACGCAGAGGCCTGCTCAATCGCAGCAAGCACAAGGTCAGTCGATAGAATTTCCGGTAACTCAATCCCCTGCGGTGCACCCGGGCCGTAAACCACGTTAAATGGCACTCCAAAACGATTATGGCTTTGCAGGTAGTGAGTAATGGGCTCAGAAGGCGTAGTCCAATCGCCCTTCATCGACAAAATATGCGACTGTTGCAACAGGCTATAAACAGGATCTTGCAAGATCACGCCAACTTTATTGGCCTTACAGGTAATGCACCAATCGGCAGTGACATCAACAAACACAGTTTTGCCTTGGGCAACCTGCTGATTAATCAATGCTTGATCCAATGGCGTCCAAGTAAGATCCGCAGGTAAAGGTTTAGCCCACTGGTTCGCCGTCATAAATGCAATAACCGCCGACAGTAAAATGCCGATACCTAAGCAGCTCACAATGGCAATCGCGCCATATTTTTTAGCCATAAACACCATAAATATCAGTGTAATGACACCCGCTAACGGCCAGAGGTAGAGCACATCAATAAAGCTGGCCAACAAGCTAATCAACCACAAACTGGTGATGAGCAACATGCCGGAGAAAAACACTTTAACTGTATTCATCCAGCGACCGGGTTTAGGGAAATAACCCGCCACTTGCGGAAATGCCGCCACAATCAACCAAGGGAACGCCATACCCACGGCCAACGCGGTAAAGATAGCAAACAGGCTCAGTACATCGGCACCTAAAGCGAAGGCGACCGCAGTACCCAGAAATGGCGCACTGCACGGTGTCGCGAGCAGAGTCGCAAACATGCCCTGTAAAAAGTGACCGCTGTTATTATTGCCGCCCGTCGTCGCCAGCTTGGTTTGCACGTTAGAGGGTAAGTTAATCTCAAACACACCTAACATATTGAATGCAAACACTGTGGTCACCAGCGCCATAAAGCCAATGAACCAAGGGTTTTGGAACTGCACACCCCAGCCAATCGCTTGCCCCGTGAGCTTAAGCATTAGGATAAAACCAGCCAGCAACCAGAATGAGGCCAATATCCCCAGCGCCGATGCGATAAACTGCTGGCGGATTTGATTACGCTTAAGATCGGGCGCAGCCACCACTGAACTGAGCTTCATACCAAGCACAGGTAGCACGCAGGGCATAACGTTTAAGATCAAACCACCGATAAGCGCCAGCAGTATCATGCCAAATATCGAGGTGCTTTCTTGGGCAATGACGACAGGCTTAACTTCGGCGCTGTATTCCAGTGCTCGCTCGCTATCGACGACGGTAACATTCAGCGACTTACCTAAAACTTCAGGCTCGCCCAGCCAGCTTTGACCAGTAAAAATACCAATCAATTGCTGGCCGTTAGCATCACTTTCGTTTGGTTTTAAGCTCACTAGCTTAAATGTGGTATCTGGCTCGCCATCGATAATCACGGTTGGACTTTGCCAGTTGGCATCATTAAGTCTGACTTCAAGTTGACCTTTGGTGGCATCCCAACCCATGGTCATGGCAGGATTTTGGCCCTCTTGGGATAACACTTTTTGTGGCACCAGCGACACGGCCTTGTTGTAGGCCAGCATGGCATCGGTATCCGCTTGCAGCGCATTGGGCGTAAAGTCGAGACTAATCTGATAATCCGTCAGCACACAGATAGTGGTACAGGTCGACAAGGTCACTTTGCCACGCAACTGAGTTGGGGCAGAGATATCATCGACTTTCAAGGTTAATGGAAAGGTGGTATTACCTTTGTAACCAAAGGTTTGTAATCCCAATAATGAGAATTCCTCTGGCGCTGGCCATCTCCAATCCACTTGCTGTAGATTGCGAGAGCCATCCCACTTGATGGTAGGCGCGATACCGCCTTCCCCAGGACTGCGCCAATAGGTTTTCCAATCGCCCTCAAGTTGTACTTCAAGCACCGCGGGCAAAGTGTTCGTTGCGGGATCAACTTCGCCCGTCAGCATAAAACGTACTTTGGCTGGCGGGTGATTATCGTTAACTAACCATCCTGTCGATGCCGCCATGAGCGACGGGCTCGTCACTATCAAGGCGAGTATCCAGAATCTGGTTAACATGGATTTTAATGTACTCATTTTGTCCCCATTGGCATGAACCGTTCGTTATGCCCTGTAAATGCTTGCTTTACTGCTTAACTCTGCCCCCATTACAAAGGGCGTGATGGCTTAAGAAAAATCAGTGTGATAGCAGGCTTAATTCAAGAAATTTGATCTGGGATAGGATGTGTAAAATCAGACGTTCTGCAGCTGGGTAATGGTCCTTTCTACCGGTAAACGGGTAAGAAAAGCCAACTATTGAGCTAGAGAATGGGCGCCAGAATAAACTCACCTATCAGTTTGATAAGTAAATTATTTCTATTCTTGAAAGCGACAGAGAGTGAGATGTATTCGCCTAGGTTTAGCCTGATAACCTTGTATGGGTAACAGTGTTATCACGCGGGAGGCGCGGGGAAGTAATGGCAGCAGGAACAACAGGATAAGAAATGGAATGGAACTCGGAGCATCGATACAGGTTCGGATCGATTTCTCAGACAATTCACATTTTTTAGGCTCGCTTTTGACCAGCTCAGTACCCGCCACTTGGGCATCGACGTGACTCGCCATATTGCTTGAAGCTGAGCTGCTGTTTAAAGCTGAACTTGAGTTTAAAACTGAGTTGGCGCTAAAACCAGCTCCAGAAAAAGACGCAGCCGACATCGCTTGCGCGCTCGACTCCTTGAGCAACAAGTTAAGTATTCCACTATTTTGAGTCAAACAGAACAAGGTCAGAATGGTAAACACCATAACACCCCATAGGTTGCCTGTTTGCTTAGTCGATAACTTAGAAATTTGGATTTCCCTTCGTCTTATTCTTTGATAATAAAGATAAAAATGAGTGTCTTTCAACAGATAGCTGAAGATAAGACCGGCGGATTGTAACAATAGTTCTTCAACAAGCAAATTAATTTGTCTTGCCTGAAAAATGGATACAGACAAAGCTTATACAGAAAACCCACCATCAATCATCAGACTCGCCCCTGTGATATAGCCCGCTTCAGGACCCGCGATAAAGGCGACAAAACTAGCAATCTCTTCGGCTTTACCAAAACGCCCTAGGGCGCCCATCGCCTTAACGGGCTCAGATGAATCGCCGTTATCAGGGTTCATATCGGTATCCACAGGGCCAGGCTGAATGTTGTTCACCGTAATTGCACGTGGGCCTAAATCCCGCGCGAGCCCTTTGGCTAAACCGACTAAGGCCGATTTACTCATGCCGTAAATCGCACCACCTACAAACGGAATACGCTCGGCGTTGGTGCTACCGATATTGATGATGCGGCCGCCGTCATTCATGTGCAGCGCCGCTTCTTGACTGGCCACAAACACACTGCGCACATTAGTGTTAATTGTTCGTTCCCAGTCTTCTAACGTCAGATTTTCGATGCTATCCCAAATCAGCGTGCCCGCATTATTGACCACTATATCTAAACCACCGAAGTGCGCTTTGGTCTCGCGAATGGCACGACGGATCGCCTCTGGCTCAGTGCTGTCGGCCTTAATGGCAATGGCTTGACCGCCATGGGTGATAACTTCGTCAACAAGCAATTGTGATTGGGCTTCAGATGACACATAAGTGAAGGCAACCGCGGCGCCGTCACTCGCTAAACGCTTAACGATGGCGGCACCGATACCACGGCTACCACCTTGTACAAAAGCCACTTTACCTTGCAGATTATTTGACGATTTCATAGTTAGCTCACTCAATGGATATACGAAAGTATTGTATATAAAAACGTTGTTAATCCATCACAAATTAGCTGCCGCTCAGTGATTAACACCCATTTTCATACTCTGGTCGTAGCTTACGCTATTAACTTACTCTGATTAAGTCATCAAAATGACCATCACTAAGTCGTACAAGGAATTAGTTGCCTTACAATTTGTTGAAAGTTTATCCTTCAATACAAACGCATTTATATCTTAAAACTGAATCGCTAAGAAAAACAGGTTTAAACTAACTCTTTTAAGGGGGATTTATATAATTTAACTTTAATCAAAATACTGACTAATGCTAAAGCAGTGAACATAAAACTCACCATAAATAAGTTTTCGATGCCAATCTTATATATAAACCACCCGGCAAATGCCGATCCAATCGTGATGCCTAAGTTAGAAAATGAAACAAATAAACTATTAGCAAAAACATGTGCATCACCAGCGTCATCCATAATCCATGTCTGACTGACCAATAAACCTGCAGAGTGTACCGCGCCCCAGAAAACGATAATAGCAATCATAAAATAATATGAGAAACCTAAAAAATTTATCATTGCAAATATCACTAAAAGCATTATCGGGTATAACACTACGGCTCTTAGCATATTGGCATTAATTAGATGACCAAAAATGAAATTACCTACTACGCCAAAAATACCAAAACACATCAGCATTGCACTGATTAACTTACCACTCATACCTGTCACTGTGCTCAAATACTCAGCGATATAACTATATGAAGAGAACATTGCAGCAAAGATAGACACGACAGTCATCAAGGATAACCACATAGCAGGGTTTCGTAAGATATTTACCTGCGCTCCAAATGACATCTTAGTTCTTACGGGCATGTTCTCCATCAACAATAAAACACTCACCAGAGCGATAGCACATGCTGTTAGGCCGAAATAAAACGCTGCTGATAAAGAATATTGCTCCGCAATAAATGAACTCACTGGAACACCTAAAACAAGGCCAACTGCAACACCTGCAAATACTTTCGCTGCGGCATTCGCCTGCTCACTCTCTGCAACCATACTGGTAGCGACCACTAAAGTTACCGAGAAGAACACCGCATGGACTAACGCGGGTAAAATACGGAATATCATCATGGTGGAGTATTCTTGCGTATTCGCATACACCAAGTTTGACACCACAAATAATGCAAGTATCCCAGCCAGCACATACTTACGATTCCACCCAGACATAAATAGCGTCACAAAAGGACCAGTGAATGCAACCACAATGGCATAAATACTAACTAAGAAACCAGCTTGTTGAATGTCTACCTGAAATTGTTGAACAACATAAGGTAGCAAACCAATAATAGACAACTCTGTTGTTATGATGCCAAATACCGCTAACGACAGTGAGAATAACAATATGTTTTCTTTTTTCATCATTCAAAACTCTTAGAATATTGGGATCATAAGAAAGCGTTGCAACTTCTAACGACTAAATCTATGGACAATAGATTTGAGGTAAATTAACGAAAAAATAAATGCCGAGCATTTAAATTACTCGGCATTAGACTCGATATGAATACAGTATTTCTGTTACTTAGTATTAAAAAACTTAAGCACTAATGGTTCCACTTGAGTTGGACACTCCTCCATTAGCCAGTGTCCACATCCATCCAATATATGTCCTTCAACTTGAGTAGCGTACTCATTCATTTGG
Organism: Shewanella sp. SM101; assembly: GCF_025654465.1. Classification (NCBI taxonomy): domain Bacteria; kingdom Pseudomonadati; phylum Pseudomonadota; class Gammaproteobacteria; order Alteromonadales; family Shewanellaceae; genus Shewanella; species Shewanella sp. SM101. The sequence goes on along the minus strand of NZ_JAKKRH010000017.1, from coordinate 376 downwards.
TCAATTTGAGTTTGACCTAAGCTGCCTAGACCATTACCCGATATCGCTAACAGTGGCATTTTTAGCTTACCTTGAGCCAATATTTCTTTATTTTGTAGAACCGACTTTGGTAAAGCTCGGTAGTATTCACCAGAATTCAGATAATAACTGCGACACTCTAATCGAGGTGTAGAAGAAGCCAACTGCTGAAAAGTGGTACGCTTTATCTCGCCAAAGTAAAAGAGTATCACCATGAATTATCAACAATTGACCGAAGCAAGACGATACCAGATTTCCGTACTGTTAGAACAGGGCTTTTCGATAGCACACATAGCTAAATGCATTGATTGTCATCGCTCTAGTGTCTATAGGGAAGTTAAACGATGCCAAGGGCAAT
>NZ_JAKKRH010000153.1:0-510 GCF_025654465.1 Shewanella sp. SM101 | reverse complement strand
AAATAAGTGAACATTTTTATCGTAATACCTAGTTGGGTCGTTAGCTCAGTCGGTAGAGCAGTTGGCTTTTAACCAATTGGTCGAAGGTTCGAATCCTTCACGACCCACCACTTTACTGAAAGTGTATAAATCAGCGTAACAGTTTTAATAGACAATAGATGGGTCGTTAGCTCAGTCGGTAGAGCAGTTGGCTTTTAACCAATTGGTCGAAGGTTCGAATCCTTCACGACCCACCACTTATTATTCGCATTGTTGATGCCAAAATAAGTGAACATTTTTATCGTAATACCTAGTTGGGTCGTTAGCTCAGTCGGTAGAGCAGTTGGCTTTTAACCAATTGGTCGAAGGTTCGAATCCTTCACGACCCACCACTTTACTGAAAGTGTATAAATCAGCGTAACAGTTTTAATAGACAATAGATGGGTCGTTAGCTCAGTCGGTAGAGCAGTTGGCTTTTAACCAATTGGTCGAAGGTTCGAATCCTTCACGACCCACCACTTCCCACCACTT
>NZ_JAKKRH010000152.1:0-513 GCF_025654465.1 Shewanella sp. SM101 | reverse complement strand
CGGTGAATACGTTCCCGGGCCTTGTACACACCGCCCGTCACACCATGGGAGTGGGCTGCAAAAGAAGTGGGTAGCTTAACCTTCGGGGGGGCGCTCACCACTTTGTGGTTCATGACTGGGGTGAAGTCGTAACAAGGTAGCCCTAGGGGAACCTGGGGCTGGATCACCTCCTTACCTATACGACTAACTTAATGTTTGTTGAGTGTTCACACAGATTGCTTGTTTAGCTTCTCTCACGAGAAGTCAGAGCGAAACATCCCTCTTGCAGGTAGATGTTGTTCTTTAACAATTTGGAAAGCTGATAGTATTTAATTGCATGAGTCTGTCATGTGATTAATTACAAAACGTTTAATGCGCAAGCATTGAACATGAGTTCTCAAACACTTTATTAAGTGTCTTGAATATTCAATAGTAAATTATTCTTTATTGAATAGTTTACGTCTAAGGCGCGTCCACTTCTTTGGTCAGAAGTGAGACAAGTAAAACCAAGCTGGTCGCAATGCGGCGCAGGTG
>NZ_JAKKRH010000151.1:0-523 GCF_025654465.1 Shewanella sp. SM101 | reverse complement strand
CTCTTTAGGTAAATCTCGCCAAGGGATACCTGTTCTAAGGCGGTAAAGAATACCTTCGAATGTTTGTCTATGTTCAGGTTTGTCATAAACACGGCCTGTGCTTTTCATTAAATGAAATAGCTTTTCCCAGCGTGCATCGGTTAGCATAAGTCTTGGCATGGCTTGAGGTTATGGTTACTTTTGGCGAAGCAAATTATAACGTCTTGCCATGCTGTCTAAAAATTACTCTCGAAAGATCAACAGACCCTAACTATATTTTTGAGCGGGCATTAAAAGATTTTGCCGATATGAAGGTTGACTCGGGCTTTAGGATTGCGTTTAACGTGGCGCCAGCGTATTGAAAGCTTATGCCAGTTGCGGATTTTAGTGGCTATCGATGACTTTGGTACTGGGCAAACAACCTTATCTTTGTTACAAACCATGCCATTGTATTACTTGAAAATCGATAAGACGTTACTCCAAGAATAGCTAATCCGAATTTGGCTAAAAAGAGCCAATTATCTAACAAGGTTTTGTCCAAAAG